>NZ_FOOK01000027.1 GCF_900113175.1 Planifilum fulgidum
TACTACAGTTGCAAATAGTAGATTTATTGCATATACTCTCGACTGAACGAGAAAGATTTGGGAGGAACTCCATTGACCCCGCGAGATTCCCGTAAAACGCTCCATCCGTCGTGCAACGAAATATCTAATTGGGCAAAGTCCTTTGAAACCTTGGCTGAACGAATCGGAGCTCACTTTGCCCGCTCCGAAGCACGGCAACGTTGTAAGTCCTATCTTCGTGGGTTGTTAAGTTCCGTGGAACGGAAGAACGGGTGGCAGTTGGCCGAGTATGCCGGGGATCCCACTCCTTACGGCATTCAGCACCTGTTGGGGCGGGCCCGGTGGGACGCGGATGCCGTTCGGGACGACTTACAGCAATATGTCTTGGAACACTTGGCCCACCCCGAAGGGATCGCTGTCGTGGATGAAACCGGTTTTCTCAAAAAAGGGAATCAATCCGCAGGCGTGCAACGTCAGTACAGCGGAACGGCCGGACGGATTGAGAACTGCCAAATCGGTGTTTTTCTCTGTTATGTCTCCCCAAAAGGTTCCACGTTGATCGATCGCCGTCTGTACTTGCCCAAAAGCTGGACGGAAGATCCTCCCCGTTGCCGGAAAGCCGGGATTCCCAAGGAAACAGGCTTTGCCACCAAACCTCAGCTGGCACGGCAGATGTTGCAGCATGCTTTCCAAGCCGGCCTACCCGTGCAATGGGTAACCGGGGACACGGTGTATGGCAGTGACCGCCGTTTGCGTTTGTGGTTGGAGGAACAACGGCAAGCCTATGTCCTCGCCGTCTCGGCCAAGGAATCGGTTTGTATCGGCTGGAAGACCCACCGGGTGCGGGATTTGGCTCTTGGAACCGAGGAAACCGCTTGGGTACGTCTTTCTTGTGGAAACGGCGCGAAAGGACCCCGGGAATATGAGTGGGTCCGGTATCCTCTAAACTGTCCCGATGCTCCACAGTGGCAGCGATGGCTGCTGATTCGTCGTCATCCGGATGAAAAAGAAGACTACGCGTACTATATCGTCTATGCCCCCAAAGATACTCCGCTCACATCCTTCGTCCGGGTGGCCGGAGCCCGCTGGGCGGTGGAGCGATGTTTTCAGGAAGCCAAAGGGGAAGTGGGTCTGGATCACTATGAGGTTCGTTCATGGACGGGATGGCACCGACACATTACCTTGGCCATGGTTGCCCATGCCTTTTTAACCGTCATGCGGGCACAGGGAATCCCGTCGGACCTCCGAAAAAAGGGGAGGGGTTCCTTCCAGAGCTTGACTGCATTCAAACGCAGCCGGGGACTGCGATGCCCTTGACGGTTCCGGAAGTGCGACGGCTCCTGGAAAAAGTCCTTTGGCAACAAGTTGTTCCGTTGATTCATATTTGGGCTTGGTTTTATTGGCGAAGGCGACATCAAGCCATGTCTCGGTTTTATCATTACAGAAAGCGATTGCTTTCTCCGTAAGTACAACTGTAGTATTATCCCTTGTTTCATTACTTGGCCCACAGCCTGCCCCTCACCGGGAACGAAGCTGAGCAGGGAGGTGACCCCCGATACGGCCCTGCTAACGTGCGATGCCGATTGCGCCGTGCCAAGAAAGCCCGGTTCAATCGCGCAGGATCGTACATCAACCAGCAGTTTGGTCCATTTTTTAATCGTGTTTGGTTATTTTTAGTAAATGTTTTTCTATCTTATCAATCTTTTTAACCTCATTACAGTAATCATTACCATTCATAATGAATAACGATGCAAGTGTCTCAAAAAAATATCTTCCTGATTTTAAAAGGGTTGATAAAAACTCGATCTTGGGCAAAATCCATTGATCTTGATCACACCTCAACAGCATGGAATCAGAAGAACGATTCACAAACTCGATTTTGAGCGGTTGATCAGGGAACAATGTTGATGATTTTCCTGAAATCAACAATTCATCTACCATATCAATTAAATAAGACCATAACTGATCTACTAAATCCCAATGTTTAAAGCCCAGGATCATTTCGCCGCAGTATTGAATCAATATGGCTCCATTTATGTAGTATGGATCCAACATATCGGCAATTTTCGAAAGCTCCCCTTTATCATCCAAATCAATGAAATATTTTTTGGGATTTACGCTCGTTTCCTCCAAATCAGTTATAATCACTCCAGGTCGAACAATAAATGATTTGATAATAACCACATAAACGACCTCCCATCATGGAATTGCCCCATTGTTCGCGGATTTTCGTGGCAGGATAAGACTTGTTTTCCTTTGTTTGCTGTGGGCTGATGCACCAAGGCTATTCGCCGAGCTATTTTCTATTCTCCTTTTCTCCGTTCAATTTATTTTATCACTCCCGATATAACAAACCTCTTTCAAATTCCATGATGTTTGGGACGTAGTCCTGCTCCTTACTTCTTATAAAATTGGCCTACTCGCCCCCTGTTCAATCCGACCACGTACTGAACACCATTTACTGTTCCTTCTATTTGATAGCTACCTTTATTTCCTTTTTTAATAAGCGTATCGCGGTTTTGTTTCATGATTTCCTGAATGATTATTGTAATTTCATCTATCGTCATATCCTTATCCAGAAATGTTTGTTTCGACTTTACAGATCCATCCCAATATTTTGGATGATGCCTTTGAAGAATATGCTTCATACCCTTTTTATCAATCATGAATGTTTGATTTCCGAAAGTCATCTTTCTACTTTTGAAATCAGATAAATCATTGACAACTTTATGTGAGTCGACTTTAGTAATTTTGACCAATTTCCCCTTTAACCATCGGTCCGCCTGCTTAAAACCCCCTTTAACAGCCGGCTCCAGTGTATATTTCCCCGCTTGTTTTATCCCTTGTTTCATTACTTGGCCCACAGCCTGCCCCTCACCGGGAACGAAGCTGAGCAGGGAGGTGACCCCCGATACGGCCCTGCTGAAGGGACCCAATTTTTCGTTGGTCACATAGTTCCTTCCGTCCAAGGCTTCCTGAAGACCTTTGATCGGATTGAAATCCAGCACGATGTCAAAAACCGTCCGCTGTTTGACCTCTTGTCCGAAAAGCGTGACCGTTTCATTGGGATCCGTTTGATTGGCCGCCTCGATGCCGAAATCGTTCGCGATGATCAGAGCAGACAAGAACCGGTCCACTTCCCCCCCGCCGAACAAGGTTCGTTGAAATGTCAAACTTCGAAAATAGTCGAAGGGGGTCTTCGGATGCATCACCCGATCCAATGAATTTCCGAAAGCTTGCATAACCGCTGCAAGAGGGTTGGATCGATCCTTCGACAAATGGGACGGCGATCCTTCCGTCGGGTCCACCGATCCGGTCCACGCACGTTTAAACCATGAACCGCCACCATCTTCCTCTCCTTTTCGATCACGGGCGTTGAAAGAATCCGGTTGGTTACTGCCGGTCTCCTTCGGCATCGTTCCGGACGGGGTTTCCTCGAACGCAAGGATCTGCTCAATCTTCTCCCGAAGGGCGTTTTTCACCCCGTCGTCTTCCGCGATAAACGCATACAACAATCCGGCCAGCAGAGCCCCTGCCGCAAGAACAACTACGTATTCGACGGTTTGCGATCCGCGCCGATGGGCCGGCTGAATCCGCCCATCACCTTCAATCGCTTCAGCCACGAATTCATAGCCGAACCTCCCTTTTCTCAACAACGAAAAGGGCAAATGGGCAATCGCCAGTACACACCATTGCCTCAACTTGCCCAACAGGTAGAAGCCAAGCCCTTCCATTCGGAGGAAAAGCCCTTCAGCTAAGTGAGAATATGGGAGACAATAAAAAGCGCCAAAATAAATTACAAAAGGCGGCACACGTTCTGAAGCTGATGCCGAAAAGGAAAAAGGCGCCGGCTATGCCGACGCCTGCGCCGTCTTGAGCTTTGCGCCTATAAGCCGCTCCATCATGCCAGTCCCAACTTCTCGCGCAGGGCCACCTTGTGCACCTTCCCCGCGCTGGTGACGGGAAAATCCTGCACGAACACGAAGTCGTCGGGTACCCAAAACTTGGCGATCCGCCCTTCCTTCACCCGTTCTTCGAGATATCGGGTCAGCTCCTCCTTCTCCACCGGTTCCCGGACCTTTACCGCCGCGAGCGGACGCTCCCCCCAGCGCTCGTCGGGCTTGGCGACCACCGCCGCCGCTTCCACCTTGGGATGCTCCGACAAAACGCTTTCCAACACCCCGCAGGGAATCCATTCGCCGCCGCTTTTGACCGCATCCTTTTCCCGATCCACCACGTACAGGGTACCGTCCGGATGCCGGACGGCGAGATCCCCGCTCCGGAACCATCCGTCCACATAGGTTTCCTTGGACCGCTCCGGATCCTTGTGGTAACCCGAGGGCAGCCAGGGGCTGCGCACCCAGACTTCCCCGATGGTTTGTCCGTCCCGGGGCACCGGGTTCCCGCCTTTGTCGCGCACCTCGATCTCCACCATCGGCAGGGCCCGCATGCGGGTGGCCAGAATCTGATCCGCCTCCGGGGATGCCGGGTCCATCCCCTCGGGAACCACGGCAATGCTCGCCCCCAGCTGGTCCGATCCCCCGTAGATCAGGGAGTACGACACTCCCCTGTCCCGGGCCCTCCGGGCGAGTCCCGTGGGTAGGGGACTTCCTCCAGTCAGCACCTTGAGGGAAAGCGTCTCCCCTTCCCCGAGCTCTCCGAGCAGCATCTGGAGCTGGGTGGGCACCATGTTGCTCCAGGTGACCCCTTCCCTCCGGATCAGTTCCAGCTGTTCCCGGGGTCCCGACCGACCGGGCAGCACCAGCTTCGCCCCCAGGTATGGGACGAACATCGTCGTGCCCCAACCGTGGATGTGGAAAAAGGGGATCAGCGGCATGAATACATCATCGCTCCTCACCGACGCACCGGTCCGGTGCAGGGCGAGGTGGTGGGCCATCTGCAGGGAGGCCCACAAGATATCCCGGTGGCGGTACAGAAGCCCCTTTGGCCGGCCGGTCGTGCCCGTGGTGTAAAAGAGGGAATATGGAGCGGTTTCGTCCACATCGTCCGCAGATTCAGGCTCCTTAGCCCTCCCCTCCTCCACCAGCCCCTCGTAGGCGGGCGTGCCCGGTTCGGGACCTTCGGCGTCCTCCGACAGCCACACCCAATTGGGCACCAGACGGCGCAGCGGCTTTGCCGCCTCGGCAAATCCGTCCCACACAAAGAGCCACTCGTCTTCGGCGTGGCGGATGGTATAGGCGAGATCCTCCCCCGACAGCCGGAAATTGAGGGTATGGATCACGGCGCCGAGCATCGACAGGGCGTAGTGGAGCTCCAGATAGCGGTGGCTGTTGACATCCATCACCCCCACCACCGTTCCCCGGCCGATCCCCATGCGCCCCAGCCGGTCGGCCAACCGCAGGGTCCGCTCATACATCTTTTCATAGGTCAGACGCACCTGGCCGCTGACGATCTCCGAATCCGGCCGGTTCACCAGGGTGTGGCGCAAAAGCTCATGCACGACGAACTTTTTCATCGACCATTTCTCCTCCCCACACTTGAGGCTCCTGCATCGCCCAGTCGGGGTATTCCTCCCCTTTTAGAAAGCGCCGGGCATAAAGCTCAGCCAATCGAGCGTACCGCTCCCCGCCGTGATCCGCCAGATCGTAGAGCAAGGCCACTTGGGCGGCATCGGACAGGCGAACCACCCAATGCTTCGCATACCACTGGGCCGCCTCCGGGGAAACCCCCGCGGCCTGCTCAAACACCCCTTCGATCGCCTCCTTCGCCTCCTTCGCCTCGGGGGTGCCGATCCGCTCCAGGAGGGGAATGAATTCGGCCAAAAACTTTTCGTGGGCCCGCTTTTTCTGCACCGCTTCCAACAGATCCAGCGCCTGGATGTTGCTCGGCCCTTCCCAGATCGGCGTGATCAGGGCTTCCCGGTGCCACCGGGCCACCGCATATTCCTCCAGAAATCCGAGGCCGCCGAACAATTCCATGGCCATCCGGGTGATCTCCGCCGAGTGGTCAGCGGTCCGGTTTTTCGCCATATGGCTGAGGAACCGGGCGTAATGATAGGCCGCCGAATAGGGGGGGCGCTCGTGCCAGGAGCGGTCGAAGGCATCGATGGCGTGGAAGGCCAACGCGGTTCCCCCGGCCATCCGGACCGCCAGATCAACCAGATCCCTCCGGATCAGGGGATGATCCTTGAGGAGCCTTCCAAAGGAACTGCGCCGGCGAACCCGCTCCTCCACTTCCAGATGCGCTTTCTTGGCGACTCCCATGGCTCCGATGGCATTGGCCAGTCGGGAGACGGTGAGATTTTCCAGGGTGTAATAAATGCCTTCCTCCGCCCGCCCCACCAGATAAGCCTCGCTGTTCTCCAGCTCCGCCTCTCCCGAGGGAACCGCCCGCGTCGCGCTCTTGTCCTTCAGGCGGCGCACCCGAAAGTTCAGTTTCCCGCTACGATCAAGGCGCGGCATGAGAAACAGCGCCAATCCCTTGGGACCCGCCTGCGCTCCTTCCGGCCGGGCCGTCACAAGGGCCAGGTCCGTCAAACCGGCTCCGCTGGCAAAATACTTGTCTCCGGTGAGGCGCCACACCTCCCCGTCAAAGCGCGCCACCGTCTGGTTGGCGCCGAGGTCGCTTCCCCCTTGGCTTTCCGTCATCCAGGTCGCCCCGAAGGCTTCCCCGGAGAGCAATTTCTCCTTCCATTCCGCGTGTTCCGGAGCATACTTGTGAATCGCATAGACCGTCTGTCCGGTGATGGTGATGACGCAGTACAGCCCCGGATCGGCGACAAGATAGCCCAGGGCAAAATGGTGGTGCCAGCTTCCTCCCTCATAGGGCGGCCGGTTCATCGGCGCAATCCGTTTGAGCAGCCGGGATTCCACGGGGCTCAAACGGACGCGATCCACCCGGTTTCCGTCCAGATCGTGCATCACCAGCACCGGCGGCGCATCATGATCAATGTGGTACACGGCTTCGTAGATTTCGGTTCCGGCGAGCAGGCCGTAAGATTCCAGTTCCTCGGCATGTTCCCGCCAGGCGGGCCAGTAACGGGAAAGGACCACCTGTAAATCCCGGTCCTTCCGCCAATGATTTTGACCGTAGGCGTAGGACTGAAATTGCATCATGTACTTCCTCCCCGGGTTTTTTCTTCAAGCAGCTGCTGCATTTGCTCGCGAAGTTCCAGGAGCTCCTCGCGGACGGCCTGCAACTCCCGTATCTGCTCCTCAATCTGCGCCAGCTTTTCGTCTCCCTTCCGGATCACCTCCCGCAACTGGTACACTTCCGTGGGATCGAGATCATACCATTCCAACATCTCACGGATTTCGTCCAAGCGAAAACCGAGACGCCGACCCCGCAATATCAACTTCAGACGCACCCGGTCCCGGTCCGAATAGATCCGGCGGGCGCCGATCCGCTTCGGCTGAAGGAGGCCCAACTCTTCATAGTAGCGGATCGTTCGGGTGGTGATATCGTACATCCGAGCCAGGTCGGAAATCGTATATTCGGACATCGTCCTCCTCCGAGACGAAATCTTCTTTTTTTATTTTATTTTAACGTTTACGGAAACGTCAACTTTTGTGTTAATCCCTTTTTTTAGAATTTTTAACAAAAAGAGATTGGGCTTCCGCCTGAAACGACAAACATCTCGGCCACGTTCCCGCGTGAGAACCGGCCCACACCGCGATGGGCGGCCATGCGGCAAATTCCCCGGAGAGAACCATAAGCCCAGGTGCCGGCGAAAAAAAGCGCCGAAACATCGGCGCAGTCAAAAAGCGGGGGACCGGCCTCACGCCTTCCCGGAAACGCTCCGGACCGCCCCGAAGAAGGGGCGGCACCCTCCGCGAAGTGCAAAACGGGCGCGATTTCCGCAAGGGCGATCTCGTCTTCGGGAAAACCACCTTCCCCCGCGTCCTGTCACTCGGGGCCGGGCCATTTTCCCTCAAACACAAACTCGGCCGGGCCGGTCATGAAGACATGATCGCTTTTCTCATCCCATCGGATGTGCAAATCCCCGCCCAGGAGATGGACCGTCGCCTCCCGTTCGGCCTTGCCCGCCAGGGCGGCGGCCACCACGGCGGCGCAAGCGCCGGAACCGCAGGCCAGGGTCTGACCGACCCCCCGCTCCCAGACGCGCATGTCGATTTCCCGGGGAGAGCGGACCGTGATAAACTCCACGTTGGTTTTCCGGGGAAAGAGCGGATGGGTTTCCAGCCGGGGCCCCCACTTCTCCACCGGAAAGGAGGGCGCATCCTCCACCCGTACGACGGCGTGGGGGTTTCCCATGGAAACGGCGGTAAACCGGAACCGGGCGCCGTCCACCTCCAGCGGCTCCTCCACCACCCTCTCCCGGTCGATGGCGGTGGGAATCTCCCGCCCCTTCAGGATCGGCCGTCCCATGTCGACGCAAACGGCGACCACCCGCCCCTTCGAAACCTCCAGCCCCACGCGCTGCAGTCCCGCCCGCGTCTCCACCGTCAGCTCCCGTTTCTCTCCCGAAATCCGTTCAAAAAAATACCTGGCCACGCAGCGAACCGCATTCCCGCACTGTTCCGCCTCCGTCCCGTCCGGATTGAAGATGCGCATGGCCACGTCGGCCTTCTCCGAGGGCAACACGAAGACCAACCCGTCGGCGCCCACGCCGAAATGGCGGTCGCAGAGGGCGCGGGCCCTTTCCGGCGCATCCTCCGGCAGGGCGGAACGGGAAACCACGACAAAATCATTGCCCAGCCCCTGCATCTTGGTGAAGCTCCAGGTCATCCCACAAACTCCTCACATCGTTTTTTCCCTATTTGCGCTCCGCACGCCTCATCCCTCTGACCACATCGACTCCCCCGGCCAGCAGGATGGGAAGGGTCGACGCGGCGATGATCAGCATCCATTCCCGGGCACCGAGGGCCGTGGTGTGGAAGATGGGCTGCAGGGGCGCACAATAAATTATGATAAAGAGGATCAGGACGGAAGACAACACCGCCAGCACCAGGGAGCGGTTTTCCAGGGGGTTCCGGTGGAAGATGGACCGGCTGCTCCGGCAGTCGAAAACGTAGACCAGCTGCGCCAGCACCAGCGTGCTGAAGGCCACCGTCTGGGCCCGCGTCAGGTCGCCGGGCGACTCCCAGTAGGCCACCCAGAACGCCCCCAGGGTGAAAAGACCGATCAACAACCCCCGGGATACGATCTTCCAGCCCACCCCCCGGGCGAAGATGCTCTCCCGGCTGTCCCGCGGCGGACGGCGCATCGCATCCTCCTCCGCCGGATCCACCCCCAGCGCCATCGCCGGCAATCCGTCCGTCACCAGGTTGACCCACAAAATCTGGATCGGCACCAAAGGCAGGGGCAGACCCGCCAGCATGGCCAGAAACATCACCAGGATCTCTCCCACGTTGCTCGCCAAAAGATAGCTGATGAACTTGCGGATGTTGTCGTAGATGCTCCGCCCCTCTTCGACCGCAGCCACGATCGTGGCGAAATTGTCGTCGGCCAAAACCAGGGAGGAGGCTTCCTTGGACACGTCGGTCCCCGTCATCCCCATGGCGATGCCGATGTCCGCCGCCTTGATCGCCGGCGCGTCGTTCACCCCGTCCCCGGTCATCGCCACCACGTGCCCCTCCTTCTGCAGGGCCTTCACGATGCGCAGCTTGTGCTCCGGGGAAACCCGAGCATACACGTCGATGCGATTCACCTTCTCCTGCAGCTCGGACTCGCCCATGCGGTCCAGCTCCCGCCCCTCGACGGCCAGGCCCCCTTCGGTCAGGATGCCCAGCTGCCGGGCGATGGCCACCGCCGTCCCCTTGTGGTCCCCGGTGATCATCACCGGCTTGATGCCCGCCTGCCGGCAGCGGCGGATCGCCTCCTTCACCTCATCCCGCGGCGGATCGATCATCCCCGCCAAGCCAACAAACACCAGGTTCCGCTCCGCCCTCTCCTCGGGTCCGGGGTCCTTCCCCGCCGGAATTTCCCGAAAGGCGAAGGCCAGGTTCCGCAGGGCCATCGCCGCCAGCTGCGCGTTCATCCGGAGCACTTCCTCCCGCTGCTCCCGGCTGAGGGGCACCGCCTTCCCGTTCCGGAGAATGTGGGTGCACCGCTCCAGCAGCACATCCGGCGCCCCCTTGACGAGCAGCATCCGCTCGCCCCCCGGCCCCTCCACCAGGACGGACATCCGTTTCCGCTCCGAGTCGAAGGGGTACTCCTTCACCCGCTTCCACCGGCGGTCCATCTCCTCCCGGCGGATGCCCCCCTTGGCTCCGACCACCAGCAGAGCCCCCTCCGTGGGATCCCCGTCGATGCGCCACCCTCCCTTCTTCCGGCGAAGCATGCCTCCGCCCTCCTCCCGCACCAGGGCGGCGTTGTTGCACAGCACCCCGATCTCCAGCAGCCGCCGCAAAGCCTCCGACCGGCGGGGGGACACTTCCCGCTTCTCCAGCCGGAATCCGCCTTCCGGTTCGTAGCCCGTTCCCGTCACCTCGTACAGCCGGCCGTCCGCCCACACCCGGGTGACCGTCATCTTGTTCTGGGTCAAGGTCCCCGTCTTGTCCGAGCAGATCACCGTGGCGCAGCCCAGGGTCTCCACCGACGGCAACCGGCGCACGATCGCCTTCCGCCGGATCATCCGCTGCACCCCCAGCGCCAGCGCGATCGTCACGATCGCCGGCAGCCCCTCCGGAATGGCCGCCACCGCCAGGCTGACCCCCGCCAAAAACATCTCATAAAGCCCGTGGCCGTGAAGCACCCCGGCCACCACCACCATGCCCGTCAAAATCAGCGCCACGACGATCAGCACTTTCCCCAGCTGCTCCAGGCGGCGCTGCAGCGGCGTCTCCATCTGCTCCGCCGTCTGGATCAGGTGGGCGATCCGCCCCATCTCCGTCTCCATCCCCGTGTGGACGACGATGCCCGTTCCGCTCCCCCGGACCACCATCGTCCCCATGTAGCCCATGTTCTTCCGGTTCCCCAGGGGCACGTCCGCCCGGGGCAGGCGCTCCGCCGATTTGCTCACCGGAACGGATTCCCCCGTCAGCGCCGACTCCTCCACGTACAGGCTCTCCGCCCGGATCAGGCGCACATCCGCCGGGATGCGATCCCCGCTCTCCAGGGCAACGATGTCCCCCGGCACCAGGTCGGCGGCGGGAATCCGCTCCCACACCCCTCCGCGCAGCACCCGGGCCGTCGGGGCGGACAGCTCCTTGAGCGCCGCCAGGGACCGCTCCGCCCGCACCTCCTGCACAAAGCCCAAGATGGCGTTTAAAAAGACGATGGCGATGATGGCCGCCGCATCCAGATATTCGCCCAAAAGCCCCGAAATGAGCGTGGCGGCCAGCAAAACGAGCACCATGAAATCCTTGAACTGGTTGAGAAACACGATGAAGGGAGAGATCTTTTTCCCTTCGCTCAGCCGGTTGGGTCCCACCGCCTTCAGCCTTCTCTCGGCTTCCCCCCTGTCCAGGCCGACGGCGGGATCCACTTCAAAGTGGGCCGCCACCCGGTCGGCTTCCCACTCCACCCAGCGACTTTTCTCCGACACATCGACGCCCCCTTTGTCCAACCTCTCCTCTCTACTTCTATTCAGACAGGCCGTAAAAGATGAATCCCGCCGACAAGACCGGGAAAATGCGCGACAGAACAGGTAAGGGGCATGCGCCTTCTGTTGCGCGTGCCCCTCCTCGTCTTCTTTCAAAAACCTTCCGGCGGCTCGTCGCCTTCTTCCCTCCTTTTCAATTTCTCGTATAATAATATTGACAAAATCGGAAGGAGCTGACCGATGGGAAGGGAAATCGCAGGGTTCCTGATCCGGATCGGGGCGCAGGTTTTCCTCTGGATCGGCCTTTGGACCAGCGAAGCCGAAAACGCGGAAAGCCGTCCCTGGCTTTTGGCCGCGTGTGCCCTGTATTTCTCTTTTTATTTTCTCACCCCTCTATTTTCCCGGGGGAGATGGCTCCTGATCGGCTCCGCCCTGGCCGCGGCCTCCGCCCAGCGGTGGTTCACATCGGGGGAGAGCGTGATCCCTTTTCTCCTCTATTACCTTTTGCTGCTGGAATGCCTGTTTGCGGCCGATGATCGGGACAAAACCCCGGCGGCATCCGGAGTGGCCCTCGCTTCCCTTCTCCCCTACGCGGGACAGACACAGGCACTTCCGCTGACTTTTCACCTCTTTTTGCTGTGTCTCCTCGCCTTCGCCGGAATCAAGGGGAGTGAATGGCGCAGAACGGCGGAAGAGCGCCGCGAGATGTATGTCGGCCTCGCCGGCGAATACCGCCGGCTGAAACGGCGGGCCTACGAAGGGGAACAGAACGCGCGCATCGAAGAGCGCAACCGCATCGCCCGTGACATGCATGATTCGGTCGGACATCACTTGACCGCCCTGCTGATCCAGATCGAGGTCCTCCGGCAACAGTCCGGACGGGACGAGAACCGCTTGGCCCTGATCAAGGCGTTGGCCAAGAAGAGCCTGGAGGAAATCCGGACAGCGGTGCGGACTCTGCATGAAAAGGAGATCCAGGGCCTTTCTTCCGTCATTCACCTGATCCGGCGGCTGGAAACCGACAGCCAAATCCGGGTCAACTTCACCGCCAAACAAGGAGCGCTGTCCGTCCCCCTCTCCGCCGACAAATGCGTGGCCATCTACCGCGGCATTCAGGAGGGATTGACCAATGCCATGCGCCACTCCTTCGCCCGGGAAGTGGATGTCAGCCTGGACCTCCCCGGCGGAAAAAGCATCCGCTTCGAAGTCAGCAACCGCATCCGGGAAGCAAAGCCTTACCGGGAAGGGTTCGGATTGAAAGCCCTGCGGGAGCGGGTGGAACAAGTGGGGGGAAGAGTGGAAATCGTCCCGTCCCGGGAGCGGTTCACGGTCCGGGGAATCATCCCCCTCGATGAAAAGGAGGATATCCATGCCCAACGTATTGCTGGTGGAAGATCAGCACTTGGTGCGCCAGGGATTGAAGATGATCATTGAACAGGATCCCCGGCTGAAGGTGGCGGCGGAAGCGGAAAACGGAGAAGAGGCGGTTCGACAGTTTGAAAAACACCTGATCGACATCACCCTGATGGACATCCGCATGCCGGTCCTCTCCGGACTGGAGGCGATCCGGCGAATCCGGTCGCGCCGTCCCGACGCCAAAATCCTGGTGCTGACCACCTTCAACGACGACGAATACGCCCTAAAAGCCCTTGAACTCGGGGCCTGCGGCTACCTGCTGAAGGACGCGGAACCCCGAAAGCTGATCGAGGCCATCCACAGCGCGTTACGCGGCGGGATGATCCTTCACGACACGGTGGCCGCCAAAGTGATGCCCCGCCTCCTGACCCGGCCCAAAGCGGAGACCCGAACGCAGGACCTCCCGCTGACCCCCCGGGAACGAACCATCGTCCGCCTGGTGGGAGAGGGGCTGTCCAATCGGGAAATCTCCGACGAACTCGGCCTCTCGGTGGGAACGGTGAAAAATCACATCAGCCAGATTCTGCAGAAACTGGAACTTCGCGACCGGACCCAACTGGCCATCTATGCCCTGAAAAACGACCTTGCCTGATGCCCGGGCAAGGTTTTTCCTTTTTGGATGACGCCGGAACCATGACCGAAGTCACGGGGCGTTTCCCTGTTTGTGACCGCCGGCAGTATCTGAAAAAGGGAGGGGGAAGGTAAAATAAACGGGAAAAAACGAGAGATCATCCGATATCCCCTTTGATGGAGACCGGAATTGCGGGAATTCGAACGCTCACGTCTTCCATCGCCTTTTTCTGCCGCCATCCGTCCCTGACCTTCTCCCGCTCGTCTTCTCCTCCCTCCGCTTTTATCAGATGTGGAACCATCTGCAAACCCCGGCATGGATGGAAGTCGCCCTGCTGGCGGCCCGGCTCCTTCTGCCCCGTGCGGGAATTTTCCCGAGGAGATTTCCGGAGGGAATTCGGCGAGCGGTGCTCCGTCCAATTCAGCAGGGATCGGCCCGGCGTGTTCATCGCCCAACTGGCGGTTTTTCAGTGGGCGACCCGCCTTCTGCTGGATCCCTTCATCCAGTGGCCGGGGCTCCAGACAAGGGACCGCATCGCGGCCCATGACGCCCTGCTGTTCTTTTTGAAAAATCATGTGCAACATTTCCTTGAGCATGGTCTATGTGCTCCACATGGCCGGCCTCCGGCCGCGGCCCGGACAAAACCGGAGTCGAAACTGCGGAAAGGAGGATGCGCCCCATGCTCGAAACCCAGGATCTGACCAAGCACTTCAAGGAGGTCAAAGCGGTGGACAGCATCAATCTGTTCATCGAACGGGGAGAGATTGTCGGCCTGCTCGGTCCCAACGGCGCGGGAAAAACCACGGCCATCGCCATGATCGCCGCCCTGATACCGCCGACGCGGGGCGAGGTGCTGCTTTACGGAAAAAGCGTGATCGCCTCCCCCGCTCCCTTAAGGCAAATACTGGGCATGGTCCCCCAACAGCTGGCCCTGTACCCGGATCTGACCGCCCGGGAAAATCTGCAATTTTTCGGCCGTCTGTACGGTCTGAAGGGGAAGAGCCTCGCGGTCCGGGTGGACGAAGTGTTGGAACTGGTCGGGCTGGAAGCGAAAGCCCACCGCCCGGTGAGCACCTTATCCGGAGGAATGCAGCGGCGGCTCAACATCGGCCTGGCTCTCCTCCATGAGCCCCGGTTTGTCATCATGGACGAACCGACGGTGGGCATCGACCCCCAATCCAGGCACCACATCCTGGAGACGGTAAGGCGCCTCAACCGGGAAAAGGGGATGACGGTGCTCTACACCAGCCATTACATGGAGGAGGCGGAAGTGCTTTGCCACCGCATCTACATCATGGACCAAGGGCGGATCATCGCCTCGGGAACACCGGAAGAGCTGAAATCGATCCTCAGTTCGGATCATACCATCGAACTGAAAGCGGAATCTCTTCCCCCTTCCTTTGTGGAAGCCCTGAGGCGGTTGCCGGCCGTCCGCTCGCTGTCGTCGGAGGGACAAGCCGTCACCCTGATCGCGCCGAAAACGGCCCACCTCCTGGACGACCTCTTCCGGCTCGCCCGGGAACACGGCGTCACCGTCACCTCGGTGAACATTCAATCCCCTTCCCTGGAAGATGTCTTTTTGCATCTCACCGGGAAAGCCCTGCGGGATTAAAAAGGGGGGGAGAGCATGCTCTGGGCACTGATCAAGAAAGATTTGCTCCACTTGATTCGGGTGAAAAGGGAACTGTCGACGCTGCTCGTGATGCCGGCCGTCTTGATCGCCATTTTGGGATACGCCCTGGGAGGGGTGATGAATCCGGAACCGAAACCCCTGACCGCCCAGGTGGCGGTGATTCGGGAAGGGAACGTGAAAAAGGAGTTGGAACAATTCAAGAAGGACCTGGCCCGTTCGCCCCTCTCCCCGGAGGAGCGCTTATGGGTGGTGGATAAGGCGGAACATTTTGTCCCTTCGGATATTCTGGTCCGGAAGGTGCTGCAGGGAGAAAAAGGGAAAAGGGCTTTTGCGGTCCGGGAAATTTCCCCCGGGGAGCGGGATTCCGTCCTTCGGGACGAGCGTTTCGCAGGCATCCTCACCATCCCGAAGGATTTTGACCTTAGCCTGTGGCGCTCCCTTTTCCTCCGCGAGAAAAGCGCCGTCTCTCTGAAATTGGAACTGAATGAAAGCCGATTCCTTCAGGGGCAATGGCTGAAAAGCGCCGTCGAATCCTTCCGGGAGCAGATCAACCGGTCCGGCGCCATTTATCGGAGCTTGGAACTCGCCGGTTCCAAAAAGTTGGATCCGGACTTCTTTGCCCCTGATCCGACTCCCTCCATCCGGGGGGAGATCACCACCCTGGAGGGGCGGAAACCCCTTTCTTCCTTCGAATATTTTACCGTGGGCATGAGCACCATGTTTCTTCTCCACGCCGCCGCCTTCACCGCCCGTATCGCCTCCGAGGAAAGGGAAAACCGGGCCCTGGACCGGATCGCATTGGCCGGAGTTCCGGCGTGGCGCTTTTGGGCCGGAAAGTGGCTGGCCACGTTTCTGCTGGCCTTGATCCAACTTTTCACCCTGTTCGGATATGCCGCCCTGGCCTTTGATGTAACCTGGAAGAATCCCGCCTCCTTCCTGGTCGTCACCTTCCTTTTGGCCTTTGTTGCGGGAAGCCTGGCGGTGTTTCTGATGGCCCTCAGCTTCCGTTTCAACACGTCCTGGGTGGTGGAAATCTTCTCCACCAGTATCGTCGTCATCCTCGGATTTCTCGGGGGCAGCTTCTTCAAAATGAACATCCTTTCGGAGTGGCTGGCCCGGCTGGGCGAATGGATCCCCAACGGTGCCGCGCTGACCGCCTACCTGGGCGCGATGCAAGGAGCCTCCCCGCAAGACCTGACCAATCCCCTGACGGTGCTGGCTGGATGGGCGGCCGCTCTCCTCCTGGCAGCGGCCGGCCTCAAACCGGAGAGGGGGAGGGTCCGATGAGGGCAATCCTGTGGGCCGAGTTCCGCCAGGTGCTGAGGCGGCCGACCATGTACCTGTTGATGCTCCTTCTGACCGTGCTCTTTGCCGCCACGTTCGGCCAAAAGGTGACACAGGACTGGACGATCCCCGTCTTCAGCGAAGAAATGGACCAGGGAGAAGTGGACCGGCTGGTGGAGCGATTGAACGGATACAAACCCGATTCCTTCGAAGCGGTGGAAGCCGACGAGGCCCTGCGGAAAATCGACGCCGGTGAATCGGTCATCGCCCTGGAACTGACCGAAGCGGGCTACCGTCTCCTGGCACCCCACCGGGCGATGGATGTGTCGGTGGTGGAACAGCTGGTGCGCGGAACGCTGGAACAGCAGAGGTGGATCAAACGCGCTGCCGAACAGCTGAATCAACCGCCGGAGAAAGTGGAAAAAGAGGTGGCGGAATATCTGAAGCAACCTCCCCTGATGCTGTCGGTCACCACCTTCCGCACCGAAGGAGGCTTCCGCTATGATGCGCAGGCCCAAGCCGTCTTCGGCATGACACTGTTTTACGCCATCTACACCATCACCTACACCGTCGGCCGCATTCTGCAGCGGAAAAAGGAGGGGATCTGGGACCGGATGATCATCACGCCGGTCAGCAGGGCGCGGATCTTTTTCGCCTATCTCCTCTTCGGTTTCCTGCTGGGATACGGACAGATCGCGCTCATCTTCACCCTGTTCCGGACCGCGTTTCGCATGGATTTCGGCGGATCCTTCGGCATGGTGCTCCTGCTGTGCATCCCCTACGTCTTCGTCACCATCGCCCTGGGCATCTGCCTGTGCGCCTTCATCCGTTCCCCTCAACATCTGGATGCCGCCGTCCCCCTGCTGGCGATCAGTTCCGCCATGGTGGGAGGAGCCTTCTGGCCCATCGAGATCGTCTCCAACGACGTCCTGCTGTTTCTCTCCAAGCTGGTGCCCATCACCTATGCGATGGAGATGCTGAAGGGCGTCGCCGTCTACGGCTGGGGATGGCGGGAGGTGGCGGAACCGATGACGATGCTTGTCGCCATGGGCGTGATTCTGATGGGCATCGGGATCCACGTCATGGAAAAGCGGCACGAATGATCCGACCGCAGCGGCCTTCTCCCGGGTTGACCAAGCGCCCCGTTCCATGTATCGTAGACACCAGCGGCCGCGAACCTTCTCCGACGGGCAGGAAAAGCCCCTTTCCGGAGAGGCGCCGGGGCAGGCCGCCTTCCCCAAGGAGGTGGTTCTCATGTCCTTCGACGGATTGGTCACCCGCGCCGTGGTGCACGAACTGCAAGACGCCCTGGCGGGCGGCCGGGTGACGAAAATTTACCAACCCGGTGAATATGAACTTCTCTTCCATATACGTTCCCAGGGGGAAACCCATCGGCTGATCCTGTCCGCCCATCCGGCCTACCCCCGCTTTCACCTGACCCGGGAGCGGACAGACAATCCCAAGGAGCCGCCCATGTTCTGCATGCTTCTCCGCAAACACCTGGAGGGAGGCATCGTCCACCGGGTGAAGCAGGTGGAGATGGACCGGATCGTCCATGTGGACATCCGCACCCGGAACGAGCTGGGGGATGAGGTGATCCGGCGTCTGGTGGTGGAAATCATGGGCCGCCACAGCAATGTGATCCTGATCGATCCCGAGACGGAAACCATCTTCGACGCCGTCCGCCGCGTCACCCCGGCCGTCAGCCAGTACCGCCAGGTGGTGCCCGGCGCCCGGTACCGGAGGCCTCCCGAACAGAACAAGCGGCATCCGCTCTCCATCGACCGTCAAACCTTTTTCAAATCCCTCGACTTTAACCGGGGCCGCATGGACAAACAGCTGGTGGAACGCTTCGCCGGCCTCGGCCCCCTCGTCGCCCGGGAAATCGTCCACCGGGCCGGGATCGGGAGCCGCGAGCGATTGTGGGAAGCCTTTTCCGAGGTCATGTCCGACATCCAAAACCACCGCTATCACCCCAACCGGGTGGTTCAAGGGGGAAAAACCCACTTTTCCGTAGTGGATCTCACTCACCTGGAGGGGCAAAGAACCTCCTTCCCCTCCGTCAGCGGGTGCCTGGAAGCGGTCTTCGCCGGAAGGGCGGAACAGGACCGGGTGCGGCAGCAGGCCCAGGATTTGATCCGCAAATTGAAAAACGAGATCGCAAAAAACGAAAAGAAATTGGAGGTCCTAAAAAGAGAGGCGCATGAAGCCGAAAAGGCGGACACCTACCGGATCTGGGGGGAACTGCTCACCGCTTACATGCACGAGGTGAAAAGCGGGGCCGACGCGGTGACGGTCACCAATTACTACGAACCGGACGCTCCCCCGGTCACCATTCCCCTGGAACCCCATCTGTCCCCTTCGGAGAACGCCCAGCGCTTTTTCAAGAAATACAACAAGCTGAAGGCGGCGCAAAAATGGAGCGAAGAGCAGATCGCCAAGGCCCGCTCCGACATCCAATACCTGGAGTCCGTCCTCGCTTCCCTGGAAAACGCCTCGCCTTCGGAAGTGGCGCAGATCCGGGAGGAACTGGAGGAAGAGGGATGGCTTCGCCCCTCCCCCGCCGCGCCCCGCAAAAAGAAAAAGGAGCCCCCCAAGCCGGCGGCTTTTCGCTCATCGGAGGGCATCCCCATCCTGGTCGGCAAAAACAACAAACAAAACGATTACCTGACCCATCGGTTGGCTTCCTCCACCGACACCTGGCTTCACACCAAGGAGATTCCCGGTTCCCACGTGGTCATCCGCTCCCGCCGCTTCGGCGAGGCCACCCTCAGGGAAGCGGCCATCCTGGCGGCCTATTTCAGCAGGGCGCGTAATTCCAGTCAGGTCCCGGTGGACTACACCCTGGTCAAACATGTGCGGAAACCCGCAGGGGCCCGTCCCGGATTTGTCATCTACGACCATCAGAAAACGCTGTACGTCACTCCGGACGAAGATACCGTGCGGAAGCTGGAGGAAACGCGCGAAAGAGAATAGGCAAGCACCAAAATTCGGCCGGGAGCAAGCTCCCGGCGGTTTGATTTTCGATCAAAGCGGTCACGTGAAAAATCGCTTGCTTCCGGTCAAAAACCGTTGAAGCGCGGCCCCGAAACCGATGAGCCAAAAGGCGGAAGAAGGATCCCGGGGAACAGAGTGCGCGCGCTCGCCAAATTCCCTGCTTCGGCGGACGCTTTCCGCGGGACCGTGTGCCGGTCCTACGCCCTCAACCGGTCCAGCGCCCCTTCATAGGCCCGGTAGGTTTCCTCGTTAAACAGCACGAACCGGATTTCCCGAAGGGTATGCTCCTCCTCTTCCAAAAACCGCTTGACCTCCGACAAGGCGACCGGAGCCGCCTTTTCCACCGGATATCCGTAGGCGCCGGTGCTGATCGACGGAAAGGCGACGGTTTTCAGCCGCCGTTCCGCCGCCCGTTTCAGGCTGTTGCGGTATGCGCTGCGGAGCAGTTCCTCCTCCCCCTTTCCGCCGCCCTGCCACACCGGACCGACCGCATGGATGACGTAACGCGCCTTCAGTTTTCCCGCTCCGGTCACCACCGCTTCGCCGGTGGGACACCCCCCTTCCCGGGCGCGGATTTGCCGGCACTCCTCCATGATTTCAGGGCCGCCCGCCCGATGGATCGCTCCATCCACCCCGCCCCCTCCCAACAGCCCCGAGTTGGCGGCGTTGACGATCGCATCCACCTCTTCCTTCGTGATGTCTCCCTGCTTCAGCCGGATCTCGGCCTCACCGATTTGAATCCCTTTCATCCCGGTACCGCTCCTTTCCCTTGACGTTTTCTTATCATTCATTCCCGGAAACCGGCGGACAAACACGACACATCCCTTTGTTCAATGTCCAGTTATTTAAATCTGTTATATAAATTATGGGAAATTATTCATTTGTTCCTCCTTCGGCAGTCCTTTAGAATAGTATTATAAGATACGGAAAAACAACCAACGAAAGATTCAAAAAAATCCTTGTCCTGTTTGTGATTGCATCTAAAATATTTAAAAAGTTTTTTCTGATTATGAAAATCCTTTTTCTTGGTCGGCGGAGGTTGCCGCAGCGCCTGAAGGCGCCGCGGTCGGCCTTCCCCTTTCGTGTTGTTTTTCCGGACTCTTGAAAGAAGGGAGAAGACGATGAAGAAGGAATCCGACCCTCGAAACACGGAATTCGTCCCCTATGTATCCCCTGACAAATCATTGCCTGAACTGACCCTCTTGGCCTGCGGCCTGGGGATTCTGCTGGCGATCGTGTTCGGCGCCGCGAATGCCTATCTCGGCCTGAAAATCGGGATGACGGTGTCGGCATCGATCCCCGCCGCGGTGATCTCGATGGGAATCCTGCGGGGGCTTTTCCGCCGGAATTCCATCCTGGAAAACAACATCGTGCAGACCATGACCACCGCCGGGGAGGCGATCGGAGCGGGAGCCGTGTTCACCCTGCCCGCCCTTTTCCTCTGGGACCTTTCCCCCAGTCAGGCGATGATCGTCTTCATCGTCCTGACGGGCGGATTTCTGGGCGTGTTCATGATGGTGCCCCTCCGCCGCCTGTTGATCGTGAACGAACATCACACCCTGCCTTATCCCGAGGGAACGGCCTGCGCCGAAGTGCTGAAAACCGGGGATACGGGAGGAAGGAATGCCCGCCTGGTGGCCGGCGGCTTCCTGGCGGGAGGGCTGGTGAAGGCCCTGGGCGACGGGTTCAAGCTGTTCAAAACGGAAGTGGAAACCCAGATCGCCAACTTTAAAAACGCCGTGATCGGGATCGACATCTATCCGGCCCTCTTGGGAGTCGGTTACATCATCGGTCCCCGCATCGCGGGACAGATGCTGGCGGGCGGATTGCTCGGCTGGCTGGTTCTCATCCCGATGATCAGCTTTTTCGGCGCCGGGTCGAAAGAGACGATTTTCCCCGCTGAAGCCCCCATCGCCGAATTGGATGCCTGGGGCATCTGGCAGGGATACATCACCTACATCGGAGCCGGTGCCG
This sequence comes from Planifilum fulgidum, assembly GCF_900113175.1. Lineage (NCBI taxonomy): Bacteria > Bacillati > Bacillota > Bacilli > Caryophanales > Thermoactinomycetaceae > Planifilum > Planifilum fulgidum. Next base: position 21,322 of record NZ_FOOK01000027.1, read on the forward strand.
TGGCGATGGCGGGCCTGATCACCATGGTGAAAACGCTGCCCACCCTGATCCGCTCCATCCGGGACACCGCCCGGAGCGCCCGGGAATACCGTCTGAGCGGACAAGCCCTGGCTCGGACCGATCAGGATATCCCCCTGAAGTGGGTGGGACTGGGCACATTGGTCGTCGTCATCGTTTTGGCCTTCGCCCCCGTCACCAACGTGGGCATCCTCGGCGCCCTGTCCATCGCCGTTTTCGGTTTCCTGTTCGTGGCCGTCGCCTCCCGCATCGTCGGGATCGTCGGAAGTTCCTCCTCGCCGGTTTCGGGCATGACGATCGCCACCATCCTGATCGTCACCTTCCTGTTTAAGATCTCCGGCATGAGCGGGGTCGAAGGCATGGTGGCCGCCCTGACGGTGGGGGCCGTGGTTTGCACCGCCCTGGCCGTGGCCGGGGACATCTCCCAGGATCTGAAGACGGGATATCTCGTCGGCGGAACGCCCTGGAAACAGCAGCTGGCCATGATGATCGGCGTCGTCGCCTCCGGCCTCGTGATCGGTGCGGTCCTGGTCATCCTGGATCAGGCCTACGAAATGGGTTCCAAGGAGCTTCTCGCACCGAAGGCGGTCCTGATGAAAACCATCATCGAGGGCATGATGCAGGGCAGCATGGCCTGGGATCTGATCTTCCTCGGCGCGGCCATCGCCGTCGTCATCGAATTTTTGGGGCTCAATTCCCTGGTGGTGGCCGTCGGCGTCTACCTGCCGGTCCACGTGAGCACCCCGATCATCATCGGCGGTGCGGTCCGCTGGCTGATCGATTTCTTCACCAAGGACGAGGGGCTCAGGCGGCTCCGCAAAGACGCGGGCGTCCTCTTCGCCTCCGGGCTGATCGCCGGCGAATCCCTGATCGGCGTGGTGATCGCCATCCTGATCGTCGCCGGCGTGCCGATTCCGGAAAGTCCCGCCAGCGAAAAGGGATGGATCTCCTGTGCCATGTTCCTGGCCGTCACCTTGCTCCTGTGGTACATCGCCCGCCGGGCATCCTCCGACAAGGCGTCAAGCCGAAGCTGATTTCCGCCTTCGAATCGGGGAAAAACAAGGGAGAGGAGTTCCACGGACGGCTCCCCTCCCCTGCCCTTCACACAAACCCTTGATGGGGTGTATGCCGGTGTTCAGCAGGAAAAAGCGAAAAAACATGCTCGTCCTGAAACCGATCCTCAGGGAGGGCTGTCTCCTGGAGCCGTCCCCCGGCGAGGAGGAGCGCCTCACCCTGGTGGTTCCTCGAACCGGATGGCTGGAACGCCTCTCCATCCGGTGGCTCGGCCAGCCGGAGGCGATCCGGGTCCGGTTGGATGAACTGGGCAGCTTCGTCCTGTCCCGTTGCGACGGAACCCGCACCGTACAGGACCTGGCGGACGCCTTGGAGCAGGCTTTCGGCTCCGAGGCGGAACCGGTGCTGCCGAGACTGGTGCAGTTCCTCAAGATACTGGACGCCAACGGGTGGATCAGGATGGTCCCTCCCGGGGGTGGCGGTTCCACATAGCGGCTATCTCTTGCCCCGGTGTTCCGGTTCACCGGGGTATTTTTGCGGATTCCGCCATTTCCCCCGCGCTCCCTGTCGCCTGCGGCAAAAAGCTTGATGTGCCGTGTCGGTGAACATGGCGTGGAGCTCACAGCGGATCATCAAATAAAGCCATTTGCGCCGCACCGTTCCAGCCCGGAAAGCCCGACAGTTCCCTTTGCCCCGCTGCCGCTACACCCGGCGGAGGAATGCTTCGGCGCATCCTCCGCGCCGAATGAGGCTTTCGGCTTTCGCCGGTTCCCTGACGCTTTCTGGGGTGATGAAGCAAACACATTTCATCCCACCCGCTTTCCTCCGAAAGCGATCACCTCAGAAAGGAGCCCAACGGCGCACTGGACAATCACAAACCCGTTGTCTTTCTCCCACAAGAAATACAGGCGATCCCGGGAACCAACACTTGGGCAAATCCGGAAGCAATTCTCTCCACCGTCCGCGTTCCCCTGCAGATAAGAGCCATTTTCCCCACAAATGCCGGCCACCCAAAAAAACCCGCCGCCAGCAGGGCGCCGTAAATCAGTTGGCCTTCCGTCCCCGCAGGCCGTGAATCAAAAAGTAACCGAAAATCGACAGCAAGCCAAAAGAGAAGAAAGTTCCACGCTCACTTCCGAAAGCCCCTCCAAGGAGTTTTCAGGGGCATGAAACACCACCCACAAAAAGTTCCTCCATGCAGGCGTTCGACGCCCATCGGCTTTGCGAATCTCTCCCATGAAAATGTCCCCTTCGAAAAATGCCCGCGATAATCGATGCCATGAAGATCTCATCCCGCATACAGCCCCCGCCGGGAGATGGAAGAAATCATCGAAAACAGCCCCATTCAGCCACACCTTGTGACCCGGCACACCGACTCCAGCGGCCCGCGCAGAAGGCGCTCATCTTCCGAATTCCCCTCCCCGCGACCTTTTCCGGTCCGGGTCCGCCGGAGCACCGCCCGGATCCGGGTCATCCCCTCCCAGCTCCAATCCCGGCAGCTTGTCCACTTCCTCCGACCTGGCCGTCAAAAAGAGGATCGGAACTTGGAGAAGCGGATCCGCCGGCACACATCGAGGCGCTCAATCCCCGGCAGCATCCAGTCGAGAAAGCCGCATCGATCCCGCCGAAGGGCTTCAATCCCTGGCGGAACTGAATTTCCGCGGGCCGCTTCCCCTTCCAGGCAGTTTGCCCATTCATCATCGACCACAAAAACGGGTCAAGCTTTCTTGTCCGCCTCCATCCCCTCTCCGCTTTGAGCCCTCCATCAAAAATATCCGGGAACAGGGCGAGGATCCTCCCCGTTTCTTCCAAAGAGGCAGGAAAATGGCGCACAAACCAAGAATCTTGATCCCAAACGCGCATCTCCTCCACACATCCCTTTGGAATCGGTTCCATCGCCGAAAGGGGACCGCGACACGCCGGTTGCATCATCCGGACAGGATAAAAGCGGCGCAGCCTTTCGGCGCACACTCCTCCGGGTAGGTGAACCCTGTTGTACGCCTTTGATCATCTTGTCCATCTCGTGCGCGACCCGAAAAAAGCGATGCAAACCGCCCGGAAGTGCGGGATCCATGCGGTGGAAGGCGGCAGCCACCCCGATTGGGGAACCGCCAACACCCTCTGCTACTTCGACCTGAGCTACATTGAATATCTGGGCGTGGAAAATCCCGCGGTCGCCGAAAAAGCGAAGGGCAATTCCCTGGTGCGGCAAGCCCTGGAAGACTTGTCCCACGGGGAAGGGCCGGCGCGGATCGCCCTGCGGACGGACGATCTGGCGGAAGCAGCCCGCCTTCTTGAGAAACAGGGCTGGAAAACCTCCGGCCCCTTCCCCGGCAGCCGCACCCGTCCCGACGGCACCCTTCTCCGCTGGTCCCTGCTGTTTCCCGAAGGCCCGGACGATGAACTGCCTCCCCCTTTCCTGATCCGGTGGGAGCAATCCGACGAAGAGCGGCGAGAGGATCTCAGCCGGCGCAGCGCCATCGCGCCCCATCCGGCGGGAAATCTGCGGCTGAAGCACGTCGCCGTCGCCGTCCGGGACCTCGGCCGCGCGGCAAAATGGGAAAAGGGCTTCGATCTGAATCCCAAAAGGGAATATGTGGACAAAATCTTGAACGCGGTTTGCCGGGAACTGCAGCTTTCAGGGGGCAATCTGCTGTTCTGCGCCCCGATCGGGGAAGGGCCCGTGGCCAGGATCCTGGGATCCCGGGGAGAAAGGCCCTTTCTCGTTTCCCTTTCCGGGGCGGAACGGGATGAGGATTGGAGCATCTTCGGGGGGATATACCGGTTTTCAAGGGAAAGCTGAAGACCGGACTCCCCTTCCCTTCGTCCGGACCAACGTCTTTCCGCGGCACAGGGCCCGAGGTTTCAGCCCTTCGCCGGATTTTTCACGCGAAAGGATGATCCGACATGGGAAAACGCTATGACGTGATCGTCGTCGGTGCCGGATCCGTCGGGATGGCGGCAGGCTATTTTCTCGCCAAAAGGGGGATTCGGGTCCTGATGGTCGATGCTCACAACCCGCCCCACGCCGACGGCAGCCACCACGGGGAGACGCGGATCATCCGCCACGCTTACGGTGAGGGGCGGGAGTACATCCCCCTGGCCCTCAGGGCGCAACAGCTGTGGTATGAACTGGAGGAGGAAGCGGGGGAAAAGCTGTTTGCCAAGACGGGCGTCCTGGGGGTCGGCTTTCCCGGCTCTTCCTTCATCCAGGAAGTGATCGCCGGTGCAAAGGCCCATTCCCTCCCCCTCGAGCGGCTGTCTTCGGCAGAGATCATGCGGCGCTGGCCGGGGATCGCGATACCGGAAAGCTTTATCGGATGCCTGGAACCCGATGCGGGAGTGCTGTTCAGCGAAGCCTGCCTCCGCGCTTTCCGGCGGCGCGCCCTCGACCTGGGCGCCGAACTCCTGACAAGCTCCCCCGTCCTGACCATCGAAGGGGAAGCCGGCGGCATCACCGTGCGGACCCGGGAAGGCGTCTTCCACGGGGAGCGGGCGATCGTCTCCGCCGGGGCCTGGGCGGGCAAACTGTTGTCCGATCTCTCCCTGCCCCTCACGCCCGTGCGGAAAACGGTCGGCTGGTTTCGGTGCGATGAACGGCTGTACGACTCCCGCCGCTTTCCCGCTTTCTTCTTCGATTTTCCGGAGGAACAGTATTACGGTTTTCCCAGCTTCGAAGGAAGCGGGGTCAAGGTGGGGCGTCACGACGGCGGGCCTCCCATCGATCCGGACCGGTTCGACCGCACCTTCGGCGGCGCACCGGAAGACGAGGGGGATTTGCGCCGATTCCTGGAGCGAACGCTGCCGCAGGCCGCCGGCAAACGTCTGCGCGGCTCGGTTTGCATCTATACCCGGACGCCGGATGAACACTTCATCATCGATCGCCATCCGGAAGACAAACGGATCCTCATCGCCGCCGGTTTGACGGGCCACGGCTTCAAATTCTCCAGCGCCCTCGGCGAGGCGCTGTGTCAATGGATCACCGCCGGAAAACCCGGGCTGGACCTGTCCCTCTTCTCCCTGGACCGTCCCGCCCTGCGAAAAGGGGGTAAAAACCTTTAAGGCGAAGAAGGACACCCCCCCGGACGGGGTCGCAGAAAGGGGAAACGATAAATCCGCGCCCGAAGACCACGCTGTCCATGTTTGCTGAACGGCCCTTCGAACGAAGGGCCGTTCGGCTTTGCGGGGGGATCGTCGCCCGAAAACCGGGCTGTCGCAGCCCTGTGTCACGTAGCCGTTGAGGAACCGGCCAGGCCGAGCCGGGCCAGGGGGGCGGTAAAGGCTTTTCCCTTCCCCTTCTCCGAATCATAATGGACGATCAAACAGCACGGCTCCCGGCGAATGACGCCCGTCGCCCGGTAGTGCGCAAGATCGAAGGGCAGCACCTCCAGCCGGCAATGTTTGACCAGTTTCTGTTCCGTAAGGCGCAGGGCGGCAAAGTCCGCCGAGACGGCCTCGGGTTCCGCGGCCAGGCGGCGAAGCAGGGCCTGTCGCTCCCCCTTGTCCATCCCCTCCCACCACACGGAGCGCGGACGATGTTTGAAATGGGTCAGGTAATCGTATTTCATGAACCCCTCGATCACGGGCAGGTTGGGGGTTCCCCGGTCCCGCAGAAATTGGCGCAGGCGGAGAAAGAGATCCTCCAACTGATGACCGATGCGCATCCACCCCCGCTTCTCCCAGTAATCCCCGAAGGACTGGAAAAAGTCGAAGGGCGTCTCAAACTCGTTTCGGGTCAAAAATTTGACCGTCTCGTCGAGGTGATGGGAGTTCCAGTACTTTTCCAGAATGTCCTCGGCCCGCTTGATGCGGATCATGTCGTCAAAGGAGAGCACCTTGCTGGAAAGCACTTCGTAGGGGGCGCGGTCGATGTAGACATAGCCGTGTTTTTCCGCCTCGCGCCGCAGACCCGTGCCGCGGAGAAGCTTCAGAAAGCCCAGCTGCAGCTCCTCCGGTTCCAGGGCGAACACGTCGTTGAACGTCTTTTTGAAGGAAGTGTAATCCTCCTCCGGCAATCCGGCGATCAAGTCCAGATGCTGGATGATCTTCCCGCCCTCCCGGAGGGCGCGCACGGTGCGGGCCAATTTTTCAAAGTTCTGCCGCCGCTGGATCAGTTCGTTGGTGAGGGGATTGGTCGACTGAACGCCGATCTCGAAGCGGAAAATGCCCGGCGGCGCGTTTTCGTTCAGAAAACGGACGATCTCCGGCCGAAGGATATCGGCGGTGATCTCGAACTGAAACACGCATCCGCCATGGTTGTCGATCAAAAAGCGGAACAACTCCAGGGCGAAGGTGCGGTGAATGTTGAAGGTTCGGTCGACGAACTTGATCGTTTTGGCCCCGTTTTGAATCAGGTACAGGATGTCTTCCTTGATCCGGTCGATATCGAAATAACGCACCCCGCTCTCAATGGAAGAAAGGCAGAACTGGCAGCGAAAGGGACAGCCGCGACTGGTCTCCATGTACACGATGCGCTTGGAGAGGTGCGGCCGATCCTCAGGGAAGCGGTACGGCGTGGGAATCCGGTGCAAATCCAGCTTGGGGCGCGGCGGATTGATGATGACGCCACCGTCCCCGCCGCGGCGGGCAAGACCCAAAACGTCCCGGAAGTTTCCCCCTCCGGCCAGTTCCTCCAGCAGCTCTTTGAAGGTTTCCTCTCCCTCCCCGTAAACGATGAAGTCCGCCTCGGGGATGCGCCGGAACCAGTGCTCGATGTCGTAGGAGACCTCCGGTCCGCCGAGAACGATTTTCACGTCGGGCCTCACCTTCTTCAGGATGCTTAGGACCGGAATCGTCTCCTCGATGTTCCAGATGTAGCAGCTGAAGCCCACCACGTCGGGGGCCTCCCGGTACAGGTCCATGGCGATGTTCATCGCCGGATCCTTGATGGTGTATTCCTTGATGGTCACCGGAAACTCCGGTTCGGCGAAGCTTTTCAAATAGCGCAGCGCCAAACAGGTGTGAATGTATTTGGCATTCAGCGTGGCCACGACGACTTTCATGGATATCACCTTTAACCATAAAAGATGTTAGATCATCCCCGCGAAAACACCGACAAGCGGACGCCAAAAAGCGCTTGCAAGGCATGCGGCTTCTCATTGCAAAGGGTGCAGATCGCAATGCTTTTCATTCGCAAGAGCTCGAAATCGTCCATTCGAATCCGAAAGGATAACCAGCGCAGGTGGCCATCCCCCCGCGAGCGGGTATATATCCCCTCATCGCTTCTTCAAATGTCTCCGCAAATACTTCTCCTTCGCTTCCTGAACTCGCCTGATAAATTCTTCCGCCCGCCTCATCGGAGGAATTTCCGACAACAAAGAAGAGACCGCTGCCGTCGAGGCATTGAAAGCCGATTCACCTGCGGCGGGACTTACAAAATAAAAACCACAGCCGGGATAAAAGTAAAACACGGGATGATTGTCCCCGGCAAGCGCCGAAACACGCTCCAGCCAAAACCATGCCTGTTTTATTTCTCGGCGATATGGATGACGATGGTGGAATCGTCTCATCCTTGACGGGAAACACCTTCCGGCCGAACCGTTTTTTACTCCACCCTGACGGCTTTCGCGGGCTCAAACGTCAACGTAACGGATTTGCTCCTTTGTTTCAACATTTTTTTGCACAACTCCCGTGTCTTAAGTATAATCATGAAGTTTTCCGGGCACTAGTCGGCCGCTTCGGATGATCCCGGTCCCGCAAGCGGCTGGATCCTCCAACGGTTGGGGAAGGCTAAGGGACAACATGGTGCCTCCTATCATCTCTTCAAGCAGCCCTTCAAGCGGGGAGCCGCTCCCCCCGCATCGCCAAAGACGAATGCATCGGACAGAATCCAGCGATCATGAAGTATGCCTGAAGCTACCCCAAGGGCGGCAGTCAAGACCGGCTTTCACCGCACCCCCTTGACCCTCACCTTGGCGTAAGGGTTTATCATACGATTGCGGAATCCCTTCGAAGGGAGAGAAACCGATGTACCGGGTCGGAGAGCTTTCCCGGATCACCAACGTGAGCATACGGACCCTCCATTATTACGATGAAATCGGCCTGTTGAAACCGTCAAGGATATCGGAAGCGGGCTACCGATACTACACCAAGGATGACCTCGTCAAACTGCAGCAAATCATCGTCCTCAAAAAGTTGGGATTCAAACTTTGCCAAATAAAAGAAATGACGCAGGTGACCGCGGACAAGGCCGAGAAAGCGCAGCGGTGGATGGAAATCTTCGATATGGAAATCGAGAAAATCCGGGAAGAAAAGCGAAGGCTGGAACTTCTGGAACGAAGCCTCCACGTCATCCGCCATTCCCTTGAACTGACGGGAGATGTTTCCAACGACGAGATCCTGGCCATTATTCAGTCGATCCAGCTGAATGACGCGGATAGCTTTCTATCCCGCCACTTTACGGAAGAAGAACAGGAAATCCTGCTTCGGCAATTGCCGGATCTGACAGCTCGCGATGAAAAGACGGAAAAATGGATCAAGCTGCTGAAAAAAATCCGCCAAACCAAGAGTGAACCGATCGACTCCCCCGTTTCGCAACGGCTGGCGGAGGAAATCATGCGTTTCATCCGCGAGCATCTGCAAATGGAAGATTCACTGATCGACAAATATTGGGAAAAGATCAAGCCGGAGGACGGACAGCCGGAAAAGGTGATCGGCCTGGATAAGGAAACCATGGAGTACATCGAGCAAATTCTCGACTGGTATCAGAAACACGAAGAGGGGAGCAAAGGCCATGGGAAAGAAATCCGTTAGGGCGTCGGCAAGATGGGACCTTTTCCTCTACCATCTGGTCCTCTTTGTCACCATGCACTGTGTGTTTGCCGCATTTTTCGGCGTCCAGCCGCTGTCGCAGATCGGCAGTGAATCCTATTTGGACCACATTCAAGAGAACTTTTTGAATCACGGCGTCAATATCTACCGGAACCCATCGGCCAATGAGATCAGCAACATCTGGAAGTCCATTCTCCTCATTCACCTCATTTTGGACATCATCGAAACCATCTTTCCCCGGAAGAAAAAAACACCCGACCGACATCTTCAAAAAGACGAGGGAATTGTTGAAAAGGCCGGCGAGAAGGCGGCGACGGACAAAAAACCGGATAAAAATCCGGGGGCGGCATGGGTTTATCTCCTGCTCGCCGGCTTGCTGGAAATCATCTGGGCCACTGCTCTGAAGATGGATATGCTGGGGGGACCGCTGATCCTTGCGCTGATCCTCAGCTTTGACTTGCTGATAAAAGCCGTAAGGCGGTTGGGGGTCGGCACCGCCTATGCCGTGTTCACGGGAATCGGAACCGCGGGACTTGTCCTGGTGGATATCGCATTTTTCAGGGAGACATGGGACTTTCTGAAGGTGTTTTTCATCTCGCTGCTCGTCCTTTTTATCATCGGATTGAAATGGACGTCCGACAGTCGGGGAGGTTCTCACCCATGAGCTGGATCTGTTTGGTGCTGGCCGGCTTGACCGAAGTGGCCGGTGTCGTCGGCCTCAAAAAAGTATCTGAAAAAGGAAGTTGGTTCACGTATCTGCTGATGATCGGCGGTTTTCTCGTCAGCCTCACATTGCTGCGCGTATCCCTGGAAGCGATCCCGTTGTCCATCGCTTATGCCGTCTGGACGGGAATCGGAACGACGGTAGCGGCGGTGGTCGGCATCCTGTTCTTCCATGAATCGAAAAGCCCGGGACGCATCCTGTGCATGCTGGGGATCATCGCCTGCATCATCGGCCTGAGATGGATCGCGTAACCATCCTTTCTTTGCTATTGTTCCAGGCACTCGGATCTTTTGTAAAAGTCCAGGACGCGCCGTCGACGAATCGGTGACCTTTTTTTGAAATCCGCAGGGCGAAGATACCGGACGCCGGCGGACTCTTCCCCTCCGTCCTTGCCCATCATTGCGGAGGCGCTTTTGGTGCGCCTCCCCCCTTCTTTGCCGCTCAACTTTCGCCATTTAGGCATTCGGGGGAACACCGCCCAAAAAAATTCCCTCGCCCATCCGGCCGACGAGGGTTACTGGCCCAATATCCGTCCGCTTTCTCCCGTATATGTGCCTGCATCCAACCACATGCTCAAACCGGGGCCTTCACCCGGATTTCACCTCCGTCACTCCTGCGGCAATATCCTGCGGAACTTCCACTTTCAGATTCCGGATGGACCGGGACAAAAGCCCCAGCAGGGACATCGCAGCCACGACGATACCTCCGGCGATGAACGTCCAAGCCGGGCCAAAAGCGGCCACCGCCGTTCCGGCCAAAGCGAGACCGACGGGGATGGCGGAAAAGGATCCCAGGGAATCGACGCTGCTCACCCGTCCGAGAAGGTGCGAAGGCACGCGCTCCTGGAGCAGAGTGATCCAGACCACCCCGAAGCATTCCATCAGAAATCCGAGCAGGAAGGCCATGGCGATCAACACGGCAACGGTGGGAATCGCTCCAATGACCAGGGTGGCGACCCCCATCGCGAACAGCAACAGATACAGGGTGACGCCCGGCCGGGAAATCCTCTGGAAGCGGATGCTCCCCATGAACAGACCGCCCAACACCGCTCCCGCGCCATAGAGGGTCAACACCAGCCCCAGGATTCCCGCTCCGCCGTCCAACGTTTCCTTCACCAAAAAAAGGGCAGGGCCACATTGAACACCCCGGTCGTCGCCGCATTGACCAGCGCCGCCACCATGATGGTGATCCACAGCCAGGAAACGGAAAAGGTGTGCTGCAGCCCTTCGCGAATTTCCGACAGGTAGCTCCGGGAACCTTTCCCCGCCTCCTCTTTTCCCGCTTTCGGACGGTACCGGATCATCGCGATGGCCAACAGGGAGCCGGTCAGACAAAGGGCGTCGATGAGAAAAGTCATCGCCGCGCCGACCGTCTCCACCAGCACCGCCCCCAGCGCCGGACCCAGGATGACACCGATTTGCCGGCCGATTCCGTTCATCGAGTTGGCGGAAGCCCGCTTGTCGCGATCGACCAGCTCATGGATGATCACGGTGTAGGCCGGCTGGAAAAAGGCGTCCGCGATCCCGAAGAAGACATAAATGCACAGAACGGACCAAAGCTCCACCTTACCAAGGAGCACCAAAGCGGCCAAGAGAACGTTCATCAACGCCCTCACGCCGTCCGACGCAAGGATCACCCCTTTGCGCGAAAACCGGTCCACCGTGGCGCCGGCAAACAAAGACACCAGAATATTGGGAATAAAAAAGGCCATAAACACAAGAGCCGTCGCCTGGGCGGAGTTGGTTTCGGTGACGATCAACCAGACCAGGGCGACCCGGAAAATGTTGTCACCCAGGTGGGAAAGGGTGTGTCCAGTCCACAATAACGAAAAGTTTCGGTTCTTCAGCACCCTGACCAGGCGGGGCATATACAACACACCTCTTTAACGAAAAAATAATGTTTTATGTAAGACAATTTTATTGTACGATGGTTTCAATTTTCTGTCAATCCCAACCCTCCGCCCAAGCAAAACGAAGTGGAAAGCAAACACAGAAAGGCCTCGCAATCCGGTTGCGCATTGCGAGGCCACGCGGAAAGGAACATGTTCGGCGATGGGTCCGTGACCTTCCTTTCCGGAACCCGGGGGATGGGATACGAAATTCGTGGGTCTCAATGGGCTTTTCGCCTTCCCCCTCCATCAAATCAAACCGACCCACTTCCAATACGTTGCGGAGAACAGCAGGATGAAAAGATATCCGATGAGGGTCAGGGGAATCCCTGATTTGATGAAATCTCCGGTGGAAAAGGTTCCCGTTCCGTATGCCAGCATGTTTTGCGGAGCGTTAACCGGCAAAATAAAACCAAAACTGACAACGAACTGCTGGATCAAAACCATTCCCGCCAGGTTCATGTCAGGTCTGTCCAGCCCTTGCACCAACGCGATCACAATCGGAATCAGGGTGGCGGCCAGACTCGTGGCGCTGGCAAATCCCAAGTGAATCAGAATGTTGAACAAGGCGATGAAAGCTACGATCAGCAAAGGGGACATGGCACTTAATCCCATTTGGCCAAACACCGCTTGAGTCAACCAGGTGGCTGCCTCGGTCTCGAGCAATAAGGTCCCGAGAGAAATGCCTACCGCAAATAGAATAATGGTACCCCATGGAATATTTTTTTCCGCCTGTTTCCACGAAAACACTCCGATGTGCGGCATAAGCATGGCGGCAACGGCCACCAAAGTGACAGAAGCGCTGTCAAAGGGATGGAGGACATTTTCGGTGGACCACAGCACTAACAAGGAGAGGGTGATCACCAGCAATCGCCATTCCGCCCCCGTCAACGGCCCAAGTTTTTTTAATTGCTCCCTTACCATGGCTTTCCCGTTGGGAATTTCATTCATTTCAAGGGGGAATAGCTTCAGCATCACAAAGTAAAGAACGATCGACATGATGATGGAAAAAGGTGCGGCATACAAAAACCATTGACCCCAGGAAACGCCCCGGCCAAAGGTTTCTTCTATAAATCCGATGGCGACCATGTTTTGTGCCGCCGCCGTTTTAACGCCAATATTCCAAATCGATGCCGCCTGGGCTGACGTGATCACGAGAAGGGCGGCAAACCGGCTTTCCCTTTTCATCTGGAAAGCGGCAACCATCCCGAGAATAATCGGCAAAATCGCAGCCACCCGGGCCGTGGTGCTGGGCACCAAAAAAGAAAGGATCATGGAAACCAGGATCACGCCCAATAAAATTCCACGGACACTCGAACCGACCCGCGACAAAACAAGCAGGGCGATTCGCTTGTCCAAACCGGTTTCCTGCATGGCCGCCGCCAGAAACAGCGCCCCCGCCACCAAGGCAACCGCCGAATTGCCGAATCCCGACAAGGCCATTTTCAGGGCTTCCTGGGTCCCCAAAATGGCGTTGGGATCGTCCGGATTCGGCGCGCCTCCGAGCATGATCGCCACCAAAGAGAGAATCAGCGCCGCGCTGACGGGATATGAAACGGCCTCCGTTATCCAGAGAATCACGGCAAAGGCAAGAACGGCCAAAGACCTCTGCCCGGCTTCCGACAACCCATCCGGTGCGGGAAGCAAAAGACCTGTCGCCAAAACCGCAAAAGCCGCAATCAGCCAAATCCACCGCTTCTCCCCTAGATCTGTTTTCGGGCTCATGACAAACCCCCTTGGAATATTAAGGAAAATATTTTAATATCCCTCCTAATACCGTAATTCCCCTTTAAAACAAGGAGACCGTGAAAAGTATGTGTCAATATTATGTAAAATTTATCATATAATACCTAATATATTAAAATATTTTCTTTTATGAGTCGCAACGAAATCCCGGTGTTGTCCTTTCAATCCCGGAAAGACGGCGCCAAAACTGCCGAGAACATCCAGAAACCATGCATCCAACGGCCACAAAATCTCCCGCCGATCTTTCCGGCCGAACGGATGCCGACAACTCCAACAAAAAAACCCTGCCACCCGCGGAAGGTGACAGGGTTTTTCCTCGCCATGCACCGCCTTCAAGGGAAGCGGAAGCCGCACCGCCTGCGGTTTGCGGGGTACCCTTTTCATCCCCTATCGGGTCGGTTCACGACGCCCTCCCGGCTCCCCGGCTTTTCCGCGGGAATTCCCTTCCGGCACAGGGGGCATTCCTCGGGCGCGTAGCTTTCGATGTCCAGGCGGAGGAGGGAGCGGAAGGGCACCGCAAAGGGGGAAGCCCCGCCGCTCCGGTCGATGATGGAGCCCACCCCAACCACCCGGCCGCCCAAGGATTCGACGAGACCGATCACTTCCCGGACCGATCCCCCCGTGGTGACCACATCCTCTGCCACCAGGACGCGTTCGCCCGGTTCGATCGCAAATCCGCGCCGGAGCCGCATCGCCCCGTCCTTGCGCTCGGCGAACAGGCTGCGGACGCCGAGGGCACGGGCCGTCTCGTGGGCGATGATCACTCCGCCCAGGGCGGGGCCGATCACCGCCTCCACCCGCTCTTCCCGGAACAGGCCGGCAAGAGCCCGGCCCGCCTGCTCCGCCTCCCGCGGGTACTGCAGCAGCCGGGCGCACTGCATGTACTGTCCGCTGTGCCGTCCGGAGGAAAGGAGAAAATGGCCTTCCAACAGCACCCCGGTCCGGCGGATCGCCTCCTCAACATTCCAGTCCACATCGATCCCTCCCCGCGTTTTGTACGGCTCGAACAATCGCCCGGTAGGCAGCCGCCGGATCGGCGGCCCGGGTGATCGGCCGGCCGACGACCAGCAGGTCGGCGCCCCGGGCCGCGGCCTCCTGCGGCGTCATGACCCGTTTCTGATCCTGCGCCGCCTCCCCTTTCGGCCGAATGCCGGGAACCACCGCCAAAAAGTCCGGGCCACCCATCGCTTTGATTCCTTCCACTTCCCAGCCGGAACAGACCGCCCCGTCCATCCCGGATTCCCGGGCCATCCGTGCGTAGCGGCTCACGCACGCCTCCACCGTCCCCGGAATGCCGAGCTCTTCGTTCAGCACCCGCTGATCAAGACTGGTGAGCTGCGTGACCGCCACCAGCCGAAGGGACGAGGCCCCGGACCGATCCCTCGCCTCCCTGGCGGCCTCCATCATCGCCCTTCCTCCGCAGGCGTGGAGGGTCAACAGATCCACCCCCAACCGGGCGACGGAATCCACCGCCCCGGCGACGGTGTTGGGAATGTCGTGCAGCTTCAAATCGAGAAAGACGTCGCAACCCCGCTCCTTCAGCCGCTCCACCCAGCGGGGGCCGGCGGCGTAAAAGAGCTGCATGCCCACCTTGACGAAGGGTTTTTCCTCCGCCTCCAGCCGGGACAAAAGGGCCTCGGCCTCCTCCGCCGTCGGAAAATCCAGGGCGATGACCACACGTCCCCTCATCCGACCACCGCCTCCTTCCGCGACCGGGCCGGCGGCGAATCAAAACCGATCGGTTCGGCGGTGAGGGTGATCGACTCCAGGGTGGAAAGAAGCGCCGACACCGTATCCAGGGAGGTGAGGCAGGCGATCCCGTGTTCCACCGCTTCCCGCCGGATGCGGAATCCGTCCCGCTCCGGCGTCCTTCCGCGGGTCCAGGTGTTCACCACCAGGTCGGCCCTCCCTTGCCGGATGTAATCCAGAATGTGGGGTGAGCCTTCCTTCAGTTTGTTGACCCGCTCCACCGGAAGGCCCGCCTTTTCCAGCACATCCGCCGTCCCGCGGGTGGCGACGATGCGGTAGCCCAGCTGGTGAAAGCGTCGCATCAGCGGCACGGCCTCCTCCTTGTCCTTGTCGCCGACGGTGGCGATCACCGTCCCGAATTTCGGAAGGGAAATCCCGGCGGCGAGCAGTCCCTTGTACAGAGCGCGGGCCGCGTCTCTGTCGCGCCCCATCACTTCGCCGGTCGATTTCATCTCCGGCCCGAGGGTGACATCAACGCTGCGCAGCTTGGCGAAGGAGAAGACGGGCACCTTCACCGCCACCTCCCCCTTTTCCGGCCACAGCCCGCCCCGATATCCCTGGGAGGGCAGGCTTTCCCCCAGCAGGATCCGGGTGGCCACCTGCGCCATGGGAATGCCCGTCACCTTGCTGAGGAAGGGAACGGTGCGGGAAGCGCGCGGATTCACCTCCAGCACGTAGATCTCTCCGCCGTAGAGGACGAACTGGATGTTGAGAAGCCCCCGAATGCGGAGGGATCGGGCGATCTGGGCGGTGATGTCCATCAGCCGCTCCTTTTGGTCGGGAGTGAGCGATTGGGTGGGATAGACGGCGATGGAATCGCCGGAATGGACCCCTGCCCGCTCGATGTGTTCCATGATGCCGGGAACCAGCACGGTCTCCCCGTCGCAGAGGGCGTCCACCTCCAGCTCCTTTCCCCTGAGATAGCGGTCGATCAGCACCGGATGCTCCGGATTCACCTTGACCGCCTCCTCCATGTAGGAGCGGAGTTCTCCGGGGCTGTGGACGATCTCCATCGCCCGACCGCCCAGCACGTAGGAGGGGCGGACCAGCACCGGGTATCCCAGAGTCTCCGCCTTTTCCAACGCCTCCTCCACCGAAGTGACCGCCGCGCCGGGGGGCTGGGGAATGCCCGCCTCCGCCAGCAGCCGCTCGAACTTCTCCCGATCCTCCGCCCGGTCAATTGCATCCAGCGGCGTGCCCAGGATGTCAATCCCCTCCCGGGCCAGTTCCCGGGCCAGGTTGAGGGCGGTCTGGCCGCCGAACTGGACGATGACGCCCACGGGGTTTTCCCTTTCGATCACGTGAAGCACGTCTTCGATGTACAGGGGTTCGAAATAGAGCCGGTCGGAGATGTTGAAATCCGTGGAAACCGTCTCCGGATTGTTGTTGATGATCACCGCCTCGTATCCCGCCTCCCGGAGGGCGCGGATCGCGTGCACGGTGGCGTAGTCGAACTCGATCCCCTGGCCGATGCGGATGGGGCCCGAACCCAGGACGACGACGGTCGGCCGGTTCCCCTTGACCCCCTCGTCCTCCCGTTCGTAGGTGGCGTAATAGTACGGGGTCGCGGCGTCAAACTCGGCGGCGCAGGTATCCACCATCTTGTAGACGGGCCGGATGGCCAGGTCCCGGCGCAGCGAGCGGACCGCCTCCTCCGTGGTCCGACACAGGCGGGCGATGGCCCGGTCGGAAAAACCCATCCGTTTCGCCTCCCGCAGAAGGTCGGGGGCGAGTTTCCCCCGCTGCGCCAAGCGTCGTTCCATCTCCACGATTCCTTCAATCTTGTGCAGGAAAAAGGGATCGATTCCGGTGAGCCGGTGCGCCTCTTCCCCGCTTCCGCCCCGGCGGAACCACTCCGCCAGCAGGAAGAGCCGTTCATCGTCCGGCACCTTCAGACGCCGCTTCAGCTCTTCATCGCTCACTTGCTCCGCCGACTCGAGAACAAGATGATCCGCTCCGATCTCCAGGGAGCGCACGGCCTTCAGGAGGGATTCCTCCAGGGTGCGGCCGATGGCCATCACTTCTCCCGTCGCTTTCATCTGGCTTCCCAATTTGCGGTTGGCCGTGGCGAACTTGTCGAAGGGCCAGCGCGGGATCTTGCAGACCACGTAATCGACGGCCGGCTCGAAGCAGGCGCGGGTTTGGCCGGTCACCGGATTCGCCAGTTCGTCCAGGGTGTAGCCGATCGCGATTTTGGCGGCGATCCGGGCGATCGGATAACCGGTGGCCTTGGAGGCGAGGGCGCTGGACCGGCTGACCCGGGGATTCACTTCGATGACGTAATACCGGTCGCTTTCGGGATCCAGGGCGAACTGGACATTGCAGCCGCCGCGGATGTCCAAGGCGCGGATGATGCGCAGGGCGGCGGAGCGCAAGCGCTGGTGGTCCCGATCCGACAGCGTCTGGGTGGGGGCAACCACGATGCTGTCCCCGGTGTGGACCCCCACCGGATCCACGTTTTCCATGTTGCAGACCACGATGCAGTTGTCGGCGGCATCCCGCATCACTTCGTATTCGATCTCCTTGTAGCCGGCGATGCTTTTTTCGATGAGGCACTGGCGGATCGGGCTGCTTCGCAGCCCGTTCTCGGCGATCTCCCGCAGTTCTTCCTCACTGCCGGCGATTCCCCCGCCGGTCCCGCCCAGGGTGTAGGCGGGGCGGACAATGACGGGATACCCGACGCCGTCGGCGAAGCGGACGGCCTCCTCCACCGATTGGACGATGGCGCTGTCGGGCACCGGTTCCCCCAGCTCCTCCATCAGGGACCGGAACTGCTTTCGATCCTCCGCCCGGATGATGGCGGCGAGGTCCGTCCCCAAGAGGCGAACCCCTTCCCTTTCCAGGATGCCCCGTTTGGCCAGTTCCACCGCCAGGTTGAGCCCCGTCTGGCCTCCCAGGGTGGGCAGGAGGCCGTCCGGCCGCTCCTTGCGGATCACCTGGATGAGAAAGTCGGGAGTGAGGGGTTCGATGTACACCTTGTCCGCCATGTGGGTGTCGGTCATGATCGTCGCCGGATTGCTGTTGACCAGCACCACCTCCACCCCTTCTTCCCGCAGGGCCTGGCACGCCTGGGTCCCGGCGTAATCGAATTCGGCGGCTTGGCCGATCACAATCGGTCCGGAACCGATCACCAAAATTTTCTTCAACCTCGAATCCTTAGGCATCGGTCTCCTCCTTCCGCCGGCGGCGGTCCATCAGCTCCAGAAAACGGTCGAACAGGAATCCGGAATCCCGGGGACCGGGGGCCGCCTCCGGATGGTACTGGACGGAAAAGGCGGGCAGCTCGCGGTGCCGAAGCCCCTCCACCGTCCCGTCGTTCAGGGAAATGTGGGTGATTTCAAGGGGGGTGTCCGCCACCGACTCCTTCTTCACCGCGTATCCGTGGTTTTGCGAAGTAATCACGGTTCGGCCGCTCTCCAGGTCCTTCACCGGATGATTGCCCCCCCGATGGCCGAATTTCATTTTCTCCGTGTCGGCGCCGCAGGCCAGGGCGAGCACCTGGTGCCCCAGGCAAATGCCGAACAAGGGATATCGGCCCAACAGCTTCGCCACCGCATGGATGGTCCGCGGAACATCCTTGGGGTTTCCCGGCCCGTTGGACAGGAGCACGCCGTCGGGCCGGAGCCGGTCGATCTCCTCGGCGGAAGTGTCGTGGGGAACGACGACCACGTCGCAGCCGCGGCGGACCAGCTCCCGGAGAATGCCGTATTTGACTCCCAGATCAACGAGCACGACCCGGTTTCCGTATCCGGGCGCGGTATAGGCGCTCCGGGTGCTCACCCGGGAAACGGGATCGCGCACAAGGGGCGTCCGCTCCAACTTCTCCCGCATCCCGGACAGGGATGCCTCCCGGGTGGTCAAAAGCCCCTTCATCGTGCCCTGCCGGCGGATTTTCCGGGTCAGCATGCGGGTGTCGATTCCGGCGATGCCCACGATTCCGTGTTCCTTCAGCCACCCGGACAGGGTCTTTTCGCTCCGCCAATGGCTGGGAAATTCAGTGTAATCCCGGACGACGAAACCGCGGACAAAGGGGCGGAACGCCTCTCCCTCGTCCCGGTTCAATCCGACATTTCCGATCAACGGGTATGTCATGGCGACAATCTGTCCGCAGTAGGAGGGGTCGGTCAGCACCTCCTGGTACCCGGTCATCCCGGTGTTGAAGACGACCTCCCCGACGACCTCTCCTTCGGCGCCGAAGGACTCTCCCTCAAACAGTGTTCCGTCCTCCAACAACAAACGGGCCCGCATCATTGTTGCCTCCTTTTCCTCGCTCATGTCAGCCCCAACCCCAGACCGTCCCAAACTGCGCGGCCCGCCACCAGGGTGAGAACCGGCCATCCCTTGACCCGCCAGCCGGCGAAGGGGGTGTTCCGTCCCTTGGAGAGAAAGGCGTCCGGGTCGATCGCCCGCTCTTCCTCCAGATCGATCACCGTCAGATCGGCGTCGCCCCCCACGGTCAGCTCCCCCCAGGGAAGGCCGAACAACCGGGCCGGGCGACGGGTCAACAGATCCGCCAGACACCCCAGGGAAAGCTCACCGGTCAGCACCAGGTGCGTAAAAAGCAGGGGAAAGGCCGTTTCCAGACCGACGATGCCGAAGGGCGCCCGCTCCATTCCCTCCCCTTTTTCTTCAGGAGTGTGGGGAGCGTGATCGGTGGCGATGATATCGATGGTTCCATCCTTCAGCCCTTTGATGAGGGCCGCCCGGTCGCGCCGGGTGCGAAGGGGCGGATTCATCTTGTAATCGGGATCCGGTCCGGGGATATCTTCGTCACACAAGAGCAGGTGGTGGGGCGTCACCTCGGCGGTCACCCGCTGTCCGCGGCGCTTCGCCTCGCGCACCAGTCGGACCGAATTGGCGTCGCTGATGTGGCAAACGTGATAGTGGACCCCGGTGGCCTCCGCGAGAAGGATGTCCCGGGCGACATGGACCGATTCCGCTTCCCCCGGAATTCCCTTCAGCCCGTGCCGGGCCGCAAATTCGCCGTCGTGAACGGAACCGCCGGCGGCCAGGGAATCGTCTTCGCAATGGGCCACCAGCGGCAAGCCGAGGGAAGCGGCCATCCGCATCGCATCCCTCATCACCCGGCTGTCCTGGATGCCCACTCCGTCATCGGAAACGGCGACGGCGCCCGCTTCCTTCAGGGCCGCCATGTCCGTCAGTTCCCGTCCGCGTTCGCCCCGGGTGATCGCCCCGATCGGAAGGACGCGCACCGCCCCTTCCCGCTCGGCCGTTTCCCGGATGCGGCGAATCACCTCCGGACTGTCCGCCACCGGACGGGTGTTGGGCATGCAGGCCACGGCGGTGAATCCGCCCCGGGCCGCTGCCCGGGTTCCCGTGGCGATCGTCTCCTTCCATTCAAACCCGGGCTCCCGCAGGTGCACGTGCAGGTCGATCAGTCCGGGCAGGACCAGCCGGCCCTTGAGATCGATCACTTCGCTCCCGGAGCGGGAAAGGTCGCTGCCCATCGCCGCAATTTTGCCGCCCTCCACCCGGATGTCCGCATCGACGAGATCTCCCGTGGCCGGATCCAGAAGGCGACCGTTTTTGAGGAGCACCGCTTTCATCCCCTTTCGCCCCCTTCCATCGCCCATTCCAGCACGGCCATCCGCACCGGCACGCCGCAGGCCATCTGGTCGAAAATTTTGGAACGGGGATGTTCCACCAGTTCATCGGCGATCTCCACTCCCCGGTTGACCGGGCCCGGATGCATGATGACCGCGTGGGGTTTCATGCGGACAAACCGCTCCATCGTCAATCCGTAGGCCCGGTGATACTCCTCCGCCGACGAAAACAGCGCCTCCCGGTGCCGCTCCAGCTGAACCCGGAGCATCATCACCGCATCCGCCTGCCGGATCGCTTCCTCCAACGGGACGTACGGTGCGTGCTCTTCCAGGTCCGGAGCCCGCATCGACTCGGGCCCGCTCAGGATCACCCGGGCGCCGCATGTTTTCAGGGACCACAGGTTGGAGCGGACCACCCGGCTGTGCCGGAGATCGCCGATCATCGCCACGGTGATCCCCTTCACCTCGCCGAAGTGCCGCTTGAGGGTGTACAAATCGAGAAGGGCTTGCGTCGGATGGGCCGTGCACCCTTCCCCGGCGTTCACCAGGCGGATGCCCCGGACGCGAAGGGCCAGTTCCCCGAGAATGTCGGGACCGCCGCGGCGGATCACCGCCACCTCCACGCCGAGGGCTTCCAGGGTGCGCAGGGTGTCCAAAAGGGATTCCCCTTTCACGGCGCTGGAGATTCCTTCCTCGAACCGGAGCACCTCCATCCCGAGTCGCCTCGCCGCCACCTCAAAGGAGAACCGCGTCCGGGTGCTGGGTTCGAAGAACAGGTTGGCGGCAAACCGGCCGCGGAAGGGCCCCTCCTCCGCCCCCCTTTTCCTCTCCCAGTACCGGGCCCGCTCAAGCAGGTGATCGATCTCCTCCCGGCTCAGATCCTTCGTGTCGATCAGGTGCTTTAAACGCCCCGTCTGTACAGACGCCATCCGAACCCCTCCTCCTTTTGTTCAAAAAAAGCTCCCTCCGCAGGCGCGGAAGGAGCGAATGCGGTGCGGTAAGCGGTCGCACCAAAAGCGTTTGCCCCTTTCCGGCCTCACGGGACCGGATTAAAGGATGCATCACTTGCCTATTTGCTTTTTATCCCGACTTTCCGGCCGTCTGCGCAATCGCCGGAGCCTGTTCCCTTTTGGACTTGGGAAGAAGCAGGTTGAGCAGGATGCCGACGATGGTCGCCAAGGCCATCCCCTCCACCTCGAAATGAATCCCCGCAAATTTCAGGGCGGCCCCGCCGACTCCGATCACCAGGACGACGGAGGCGATCACCAGATTGCGGCGGTCGCCGAAATCCACCTTGTCGTCCACCAGCATGCGCAATCCCGCCGAGGCGATGATCCCGAACAGGAGGATGGAAACGCCTCCCATCACGGCGGACGGAATCGTGGAGATCAGGGCCGAGAGCTTGCCGATGAAGGCGAAGCTGCAGGCGAGGAGCGCCGCGCCGCCGATCACGTAGACGCTGAAAATGCGGGTGATCGCCATCACCCCGATGTTCTCCCCGTAGGTGGTGTTGGGCGGTCCCCCGATGAGAGCGGCGATGGAGGTGGCCAGCCCGTCGCCGAGGAGGGAGCGGTGGAGTCCCGGATCCTTGGCGAGATCCCGGTTCATGATGCCGCTGGTCACCATCAGGTGGCCGATGTGTTCCGCCAAGGTGACGAGGGCGACCGGAACGATGACCAGCGCCGCTTTCCAGGAGAGGGTCGGGGTGTCAAAGGAGGGCAGAGCAAACCAATCCGCCTCCTTCACCGGCGTGAAGTCCACCAACCCGGCCGCGGCCGCCACCCCGTATCCCCCGACGATGCCGATCAACACCGGGATCAGGTTCCAAAATCCCCGGAAAAAGATGCTGGCGACGATGGCGATGGCCAGGGTGGCCAGGGCGACGGCAAAATGTTTCAGGGAGTACACCTTCAGAGTGACCGTCCCCGCCTCCGTGTCCACGTTTTCCACGGTTCCGGGCAGGGAGTGGAATCCTTCCACGGTTTTCGGCAATTCCCGCGTCACCTGTTCCGTGCTGGCCATGTCGACGGCCACCCCGGCCAATGCGAGGCCGATCACGATCACCACCGATCCGATCACCACCGGCGGCAGCAGATGGTGGAGCCAGCCCACACCGAACCGGTAGATCAAGAGCGCGACCACGCCGTATACCAGCCCGGCCAGGAAACAGCCGAACAGGGCCGCCCCCGTTCCCTCCGTCTGGGACACGGTGATGATCGGAACGATGAAGGCGAAGGAGGAACCCAAATAGGCGGGGATTTTCCCCCGGGTCACGATCAGATACGTCAAGGTGCCGATTCCGCTGGATAGAAGCGCCACCGCCGGGTTGAGACCGGTCAGGACGGGGACCAGAATCGTCGCGCCGAACATCGCAAAAAGGTGCTGCAAGCTGAGCGCCAGCCACTGAAGCGGCCTCGGCCGCTCGTGGACATCCATCACAATCCGCTTGTTCATGCACATCGCCTCCTGTCATGAAAAAACCTCTTTGCCGGCCGGCAAAGAGGTCGAAACACGCCCAACAG
This sequence comes from Planifilum fulgidum, assembly GCF_900113175.1. NCBI lineage: Bacteria > Bacillati > Bacillota > Bacilli > Caryophanales > Thermoactinomycetaceae > Planifilum > Planifilum fulgidum. The sequence continues at coordinate 44,317 of NZ_FOOK01000027.1, forward strand.
CGCCTCCCTTGCCGGCCTCACGGGACCGCCTTAAAGGGGGGTGTTCCGCTTTTTGAGAATCACTTGGTCTTTCTTGTCAATTTCCGAAACGTGGACCGAGATGACTTCGTCCCGGGAAGTGGGCACGTTCTTGCCCACGTAGTCGGGACGGATCGGCAATTCGCGATGTCCCCGGTCGATCAGAACGGCGAGTTGGATCATCCGCGGGCGTCCCCGGTCGATCAGCGCATCCATCGCCGCCCGCACGGTCCGACCCGTGTACAGGACGTCATCAACGAGGATCACCTTTTTTCCGTGGATCTCGAAGGGGATCTCCGTGCCCCGCACCTCGGGCTGCTCCGCCTTTTCCGACAAGTCATCCCGGTACAGGGTGATGTCCAGCTCCCCCACGGGCACCGATTCCCCCTCGATCTTCCGGATCCGTTCCGCAAGCCGCCGGGCCAGATAGATGCCCCGGGTCCGAATTCCGATCAAAACGCAATCCTTCACGCCCTTGTTCCTCTCCAGGATCTCATGGGCAATCCGCGTCAACGCCCGTCGGATCGCCGCCTCATCCAGAATGATTTTTCCCGCAGTCACTCGCCCTCCTCCTTCTGTCCGCACCAAAAAAGGCTTCCCGCCCGCAGGGCAAGAAGCCGCCGTTTTCGACGAAACGCATGCGAAATATGGCCCTTGCCAGCCTCACGGGACTGGATTTAAAGGTGGTTTTCCTTCAATGGATTATCTCCGACAGCGGGCCCGTTGTCAAGACGGAATTTCATCCAATCCTTTACAGGGACTCGGCCCGCAGTTGGGAGAGAAGCCGCTCCATGTCCTCGGGCAATTCCGCCTCCAAACGGATCCACTCGCCCGTCCGCGGGTGTTCAAAACCGAGAACCCGGGCATGAAGAGCCTGTCCCCGGATCGGGTAGCGGCTTTTTTTCGGACCGTAGACGAGATCCCCGATGAGCGGATGACCGATATATTGCATGTGCACCCGAATCTGGTGGGTTCGTCCGGTCTCAAGGCGGCATTCGATCAGGGTGGCGTCCTTGAACCGTTCCCGGACCACGAAGTGGGTCACTGCCCGCTTCCCCGTCCGGTGCACCACCGCCATGCGCTGCCGGTGGTGGGGATCCCGTCCGATCGGCGCGTCCACCGTGCCCCGATCGTGGGGAATCTCGTGGTGAACCACCGCCGTGTAGATCCGCTCCACCCGGTGCGCCTTCAACTGGGCGGCAAGGGCCTGGTGCGCCTGATCATTTTTCGCCGCCATGATCAGGCCGGAGGTATCCTTGTCGATCCGGTGCACGATCCCCGGGCGGAACACCCCGCCAATGCCGGACAGGTCCTTGCAATGGGCCAGCAGGGCATTCACCAACGTCCCGCGGGGATTGCCCGGCGCCGGATGAACCACCATTCCGCGGGGTTTGTTAACCACGATGACGTCCTGATCCTCGTAGCGGATGTCCAGGGGAATCGCTTCCGGCTCGATATGTATCTCTTCCACCGGGGGAACGGATAAAGCCACCGTCTCCCCTTCCTTCAACCGGTAATTGACCTTGACCTCGCGTCCGTCCACCCGGACGCGGCCGGCGCGGATCCAGGCCTGGACCATCATCCGGGACCAGGTCACGCCGTCGAGGGAAACCAGCCATTTGTCGATCCGCTGGCCGTTTCCCCCTTCATCCACTGTCCAATGTCGCCATTCTTCCCCTTCCGTCAACGTCCGTCCCTCACTTCAGAGAATCGATTGCCGGTTTCCTTGGCCGGATTTTTGATCATGTCCAGAACAAACAGGGCCACACCGATGACGATCGCCGAATCGGCCACGTTGAAGATCGGGTAATTGATCAGTTTAAAGTCCAGAAAATCCACCACTTCCCCCATCCGGACCCGGTCGATCAGGTTGCCGATGGCCCCGCCGAGAATCAGGGAAAAGGACCAGGAAGCCAAGGGGCGCTCCCGGCGGAATACCCACAAATAATAGATGAGGACCGCCACCACGATCAATGTGACGGGAATGAACAACCATTGCTGATCTTGCAGGATCCCGAACGCAGCCCCCCGATTGCGATGCGACGTAATGTAAAAAATCCCGTCCACCACGGGAATCGATTCATAAAGATGCATCCGTTCGAGAACCAGCCATTTTGTCACCTGATCGAGCAGGAGAACCGCCAGAGCAATTCCGTAATACCTCAAAGCAGAATGCCTCCCCGCCACCTTTCAATAACTGCCTCGCGCTCCCTTAAATTTTAGCACAGGCCTCCCCCGGGGAACAACAGGCGACGGGAAGACCGCCCGGAGTCGGCGCCCCCCGTTGCGTTTTGGAAGCAGGAAGGGGGGCGAATCCGGACCCGCTAGACCCGGTTCCAGCCTTCATCCCCCTTTTCCTCCTCGTTTTCGGCGGCCCGGTCATGGGCGCGATTGCGGGTGATTTCCGGAAGGGGCTGGTGGCTGCGGCCCGTCAGATCGGCGACGGCCACCGCCTCCAGATCGTCCACATATCCCCTCCTTTCATCCGGATCGATGTGGAGCTGATTGTAGTCTTTCCCCTCCGGATACATGTCCGGGGGATTGGAGGTCCCGTACCTCTCCACATCCTGCCAGGAGTCCTCGGCATCGTACATGGTGCGATCCAGTCCGTCGTAACTGTGTTCCCCGAAGGGCGGATGGATCACCTTCTCCTCCACCGGCCTCCTTTTCGAGACCGTCCGCTCCGGTTCATGCTCCACGCAGTAAGCCGTCTCCGGCACCGCCTCCAGCCGTTCCACCGGAATTTCGCGGCCGCACGCCGCACAAATGCCGTATTCCCCTCTCTCCATCCGGTCCAGCGCCTGATTGATCCTTTTGAGCCGGGTTTCGTCTTCCTCGTTCAGGGCCAGATCCTTCCCGCGCTCGTACAGCTCCGTTCCGATGTCCCCGGGATGGTTGTCGTAACCGGACAGTTCCCCGATGGATTCGTTCATGCCTTGTTCCAGGCCGAAATTTCGGTTTTTCTTCAGCCGCTCTTCCAGGCGCCGCTTTTCCTCGAGCAGCTGGTTTCGGAGCTTCAGCCGCTGCGCTTCCGTCATCCGTCGCTCCTCCTTCTGGTCAGTATCGGATTCCGTCCAACTCCAGCTGGGCCTGCACGATTTTGACGATTTCCGCGATAAAATCCCCGATGATGGGCAGATTGAGCGCCCCCAGTTTCTGCAATCCGTAGATGATCGTTGCCGTAAACAGGGTGACTCCGATGGCGATTCCCACCCCCCGGGCGATGCCGGCGACGATGTTGATCAGAATCAATCGACGGGGGCGATTCAACAACTGAATATATTCTGCGATTTCACCCATCTCCATCTGGCGGGCAATCCGCTTCAGCCGTTCATCGATCCGGCGCATCCACTCTTCCAGTTCCTTTTCATCGCCGCCCATTCCGATTTCCCCCTTGAGTTCTTCCTTAGATTTCCCCGTTTTCACGGGTTTTTTCCGCGGGATGTCACCGCCAAATATCTCCGCTCCCCGGTCCGCCCGATGAAAAGGACGGATGAAAGGAGGAATCTGGTCAGAGACCTTCTTCCGAAAAACTTTGAAAATCCGCCCTCTTCCGCATCTTTCGCTTTCCCGGGCGGCCCTCTCCTCATCAAAGGAAAACACCCCCTTCCATGAGAAGGGGGTGAGGCTGTTGACAAAGAAGGGTCAACAGCCTTTTTTGTTGAATTCGGAATAAAACAATTCCGAAGGAAGGTTTTTATATGTTCAGGACGAACCCATCTAGGGAATTTCAACCCGAAACAGTCAACATAGAAGACCTTGTTCCCCAAGATCACTTGCTTAGAAAAATCAATGAAACCATCGACTTTTCGTTTATCGCGGAAAAATGCCGCCCCTTGTATTGTCAAGATAATGGGCGTCCTTGCATCGATCCGGTCATGCTGTTCAAAATGCTTTTGATCGGTTATTTGTACGGAATTCGTTCG
>NZ_FOOK01000028.1 GCF_900113175.1 Planifilum fulgidum
CATGGGTGATTGGGAGCAGGCTTACGAGGTTTCGTAACGCCTGCCTTTTCTTTTTCCGGCTTCGAAGCAGGCTTTCGAACCGGTTTTTCCACCCGCTTGACGAACAGGATCTCCCCGCTATGCTCGATGCACACCGAACCGTCCAGGGTCTGGCGAACCTCCACCTCCGTTTTGAGCGGAAGGATGCGGTCGGATACGATCTTGTACGTGTGTCCTTGGTACGAGATCGTTTGACCCGAACCCACTTTCCGGTATACCCCCCGGTAGCAAAGGATGTGCTTCAGGGCGCGGGGGTGGGTGTAAGGGACGAAGGCAGATTCTTTTTCAGCCGGTTCCACGGCGAACAGCCGATTGTGTTTTTCGATCAACTCGGGCAGAACCTCGTTTCCTTCGTCGACGGAGCCGACCTTTCGTAAACGGAGCTCAATGATCCAGCGGTCCTGTGTCGTCTGGAAGCATCGCTCAATCCGGCCCTTAGCTTGTGGAGACAGGGCTTTGATATGCTCGATCCCCAATTCCTCCAGGGCCAGTCCAAACTGCGTTTTTTGGGGACTGAGACCCGCCAGCTCCTGTTTCACCGTCAATGTCTCGTTGGGGGACTCGAAGATACGGTGGCGATCGGTATAGACAGCGACAGGAAGGCCATGCTTTTGGATCACATCCGTGAGGAGACGGAAATAGCCTGTCAGGTCCTCCGTGGGTTGGAACCGGGCCGCCAGGATGGCACCGGTGGCATCATCCACCGCTTTCAACAACACGCAAGGCTCTCCCCGGTCTTCAAACCAGGCATGGGGGCTGGCATCGAGGTGAACCAACAAGCCGGCTTGCGGTTTTCGCGGCCGGGGACGATGGGCTTTGGGGGGACGGCGTTTGCGTGCCGGTCGGATCCCGGCGGAGCGCAGGACTCGCCGCACGGTGGAGGGACTGACCCGGATGCCCTCGTACTCCGCCAGCAATTCAGCAAAATGATGGTCGTTGGATCCTTTATACCGTTTGCTTTGGTACAACTCCACGATAGTGTGTCGCAGGTCTTCCGACAAGGCATGCGCCGGTTTTCTACCCCGGTTCTTATGTACAATCCCTTCTTCCCCCTCCTGAAGAACCCGGGCTTTGATCCGGTACACCTGACGAACGCTGAGCCCCAACAGCATAGCGGCTTCACGAGTGGTGATCTGTTGATGAAGGAGACGTTGGATGACAGCCAATCGTTTGACTTCTTTTCTGCTCATGGTAATCGTCTTTTCTCCCATAACTGACATTTTCTCAGACGCGTTATGGGATGACAATATCACAGACGCACAACATCCCCGGCGGCCGCACTTTTCATTCGGCCAAATCACTGTTATAATAATGAAAGTTTTGGTGAAGGCGTTGATCCGCCGAACACCGCGGATGGAGACGGAAAATGAAACCTGTTGCTTACGGACTGAACACGGACCATTGGAAAAACTGGATGGATCAACAAGGCCAGCCGTCATGGCGAGCGGATCAGGTCATGAACTGGCTTTTTCAAAAGCGGATCACGGATTTCAAAGAAATGACCAACCTGCCCCGCGATCTCCGCCTTCGATTGGCGGACTCGTTCACCCTGGATCCGCTGACGCCTCTTGAAGTCCAGACTTCCCGGGACGGAACGGTGAAGTTCCTGTTTGGGCTCCGGGACGGACATGCGATTGAAACGGTGATCATGCGCCACCGTTATGGAAACAGCGTCTGTGTGACCACCCAGGTCGGGTGCCGCATCGGCTGCACCTTTTGCGCCTCGACCCTGGGAGGGCTGAAGCGCAATCTGGAGGCCGGGGAGATCGTCGCCCAAGTGGTGGCCGCCCAGCGCTTTCTCGATCCGAAGGGGGAGCGCGTCCGGACGGTGGTTGTCATGGGTTCAGGCGAACCCTTCGAAAATTATGAGGAAACCATGCGGTTCATCCGGGTGATCAACGATCCCGGAGGGCTCCGGATCGGCCAGCGGCACATCACCGTATCCACGAGCGGCGTCGTACCCTGTATCCGAAAGTTTGCCGAGGAAGGGCTGCAGGTGGGTTTGGCCGTCTCCCTGCATGCCCCGAACAATGAGCTCCGGTCCAAACTGATGCCGATCAACCGCCGATATCCTTTGCCCGAACTGATGGATGCTTGTCGGTATTATCTGGAGCTTACAGGGCGGCGCATCACCTTCGAATACGCCCTGATCGGCGGTCGAAACGACGGGGAGGAGCATGCCCACGAGCTGGGGCAACTGCTCTCGGGGATGAAATGTCTGGTCAATCTGATTCCCGTCAATTTCGTGCCGGAGCGAAACCTTCAGCGGACTCCGCGGGAGCAGATCTTGCGTTTTCAGCGAATCCTGCAGTCCTACCGGGTCAACACGACCATCCGCCGGGAACACGGGAGCGACATCGATGCGGCCTGCGGCCAGTTGCGGGCCAAGCGGATCGGGGTGCTGTAGACACCCTCTCAATTGCAATAAGAGGGTTGGAGGCGTGGAGAAAGGAGTTGCCGGCATGGAAACAGCATGGCGCACGGACAAAGGGAAGGTACGTCCGCACAATGAGGATGCCGTTGAATTGTTCAGGACGGATTTTGGATCGCTGGTTGCGGTGGTCGCCGACGGCATGGGAGGTCACCGGAGCGGCGAAGTGGCCAGTCGGCAAGCGGTGCAGGTGATCCGGCGTGAGCTGCGCTCCCTTTCCCCCGATGCCAGCACGGAGGAGCAGAAAAAGCGGCTGTTGGACGCGGTGGTGAAGGCCAACGCGGAAGTGCACCAGTTGGCCTCCGGAAACGAAGAGTACCGCGGGATGGGGACGACGGTGATCGCCGCGGTGGTGAGCGAGTCAGAAGTGGTTCTCGCCCATATCGGAGACAGCCGGGCATACATCCTTCACGACGGGGGACTGTACCAGCTGACGGAGGATCATTCGCTGGTCAACATGCTCCTGAAGCACGGCCAGATCACCGAGGAGGAGGCCCGCACCCACCCCCACCGCAACATGATCGTCAAGGCTTTGGGAACCAATACGGAAGTGGAAGCGGACATCATCGTCACTCCCTGGGAAAAGGAGGACATTCTCCTGATTTGCTCCGATGGACTGACCGGCATGGTGGAGGAACGGGACATCGGTCTGGTCCTGACATCGGATGTTTCCTTGTCGGAACAGGCGGACAAACTGATCCGGTTGGCACTGGATGCGGGAGGAACGGACAACATTTCTTTGATCCTGATTAAAAATGCAGGCGGGACGACCCCGTCATCGTAGCTCGGAGGAGGAGCGGGATGACCATGTCGATGGAAGGGAGAAAGCTGGGGGGAAGGTATGAGATCCTCTACCGGGTGGGCGGCGGCGGCATGGCCGTGGTGTACAAGGCGAAGGATCTGCTGCTCAACCGCTACGTGGCCATCAAGGTGATGAATGAATCGCTCAGCAACGATACGGAGTTTATCCGGCGGTTCAGCCGGGAAGCGCAAGCGGCCGCCAGTTTGTCTCATCCCAACGTGGTGAACGTCTACGATGTGGGTCGGGAAGGACATATCCATTACATCGTGATGGAATATGTGGAGGGACCGACCCTTAAAGAATACATTCAGGAAAGCGGTCCGCTTCCTCCCGAGGAAGCGGTTTACATCGCAACCCAGATCTGCGATGCACTGGCTCACGCCCACGACAATCAAATCATCCATCGGGACATCAAACCCCACAACATTCTTCTCGGGTATAACGGCCGGGTCAAAGTGACCGACTTCGGAATCGCCCGGGCGGCCACTTCTTCCACCATCACCCAGACCGGGTCGGTGATGGGGTCCGTTCACTATTTCTCGCCGGAACAGGCCCGGGGTGGAGTCATCGGTGAAAAATCCGATCTCTATTCCCTCGGGATCGTGATGTACGAGATGGTGACGGGAGAGCTTCCCTTTGACGGGGATTCCGCCATCGGCATCGCCCTCAAGCATTTGCAGGAACAGGCGGTGGAACCGCGGCAGCTTCGTCCCGATCTGCCGGACGACGTGAACCGGGTCATCCTGAAGGCTTTGGAGAAGGATCCGAATCAGCGGTTTGCATCCGCCCGGGCGATGATGCAGGAGCTCCAATATATCCTCCACGGGATGGATTTGCCTCAGCCCGGCTGGGTGCAAAACGCCTCCCGAATCAGAGAGGAGGAGGCGCGAAAGCCGGCTCCGAACCGGGAAGAGGAGGCGGAGATTGCCTCGAAGGAGCCTCGCGACATTCCCCCTGTAGGAGAGAAAACCCTTTCCCGCCTCGAACGGCTCCGTCATGCGCCGGCGGATAAGGAGAAAACCCTCCTGCAGCGGACGGTCGTCTGGCTGGAAAATGCCCGCGCCAACATGCCCTGGTGGCAGAAGGTGCTTTTCGGAATGTTTACTTTTGCCGTGATCATCACCCTGTCGATTCTCGGATTCAACGCGGTGATGGGCATTTTCACCGGCGGCGATGACACTCCCCCCGCCAGCGCGAATCCCAACACGGTGAAGATGGCGGATCTGACGGGGAAGCAGCTGGATGAGGCGAAAAAATGGCTGAAGGACAATGGTTTCGGGACCCCCAAGGTCAAAGTGGAACAGAACGGGAAGTATAAGCACAATGAAGTGATCGATCAAAGCCCCTCACCGGGGGAACGGGTGGTGCCGAGGAAGACCCAGGTCACCCTCACCGTCAATTCGACGGAGAACATGATCGAGGTGGACAATTTTAAGGGGCTGTTCCAGTCGCGGATTCAGAGCGAGTATATGAATAAGGGATACCATATCGAGTTCCGATGGTGGGACTTCGGAGTGGAAAAGGGAAAAGCGTGGGCCCAGGATCCCGCTCCCGGTGAGTATGTGAAACCCGGGGACACGGTTTACGTTTGGATCAGTGTTCCGGGAAAAAACATCCATCCGCCTCCCGGACGGGATGATGATGACTGAGGAGATGATCTCCGCCGGCGGCCATTTCAGGCGGGGATCATTTTCGCGGTCCGTCGTCCATGGACTTTCTCCTGGAAGGGATTGACATCAGCATCCGGGGCGAAGGAGGTTGTCTATGCCGGAGGGACAGATCGTACGCGCGGTGGGCGGTTTTTTTGACGTGCGCACGCCGGAAGGGGACATCCGGTGCCGGGCGCGCGGGATATTCAAGAAGAAAAACTTGTCGCCCCTGGTGGGGGATTATGTGATTTTCGAAAGGACGGGACCGGAAGAGGGGGTGGTGACGGAGGTCCGGCCGCGCCGCACAGAGCTGGTCCGGCCGCCGATCGCCAACGTGGAGCAGGCGGTGGTTCTCTTCTCCCTTCGGGAACCTCCCTTTCAACCGGTGCTGCTGGATCGCATCCTTGTCCACTGCGAGCGGGTGGGGCTCCGCGTGTGCATCTGTCTGACGAAACTGGATCTGGTTCCGGATCGGTCGGAAGTGGAACAGATTGCCAAGATCTACACTCCCGCCGGGTACCGGGTGGCAGCCACCAGCATCCGCACCGGCGAGGGCGTGGAGCAGGTGAAGGAGTGGTTGAAGGACACCTTGTCCGTCTTCGCCGGCCCCTCCGGGGTGGGCAAATCCTCCCTGCTCAACGAAATCCTTCCGGGCCTCAGGCTCCGGACGGGGCAGGTGAGCGCCAAATTGGGGCGCGGCCGCCACACCACCCGCCATGTGGAGATCATCGATCTTCCCGACGGCGGCCGGGTGGCGGATTCCCCCGGGTTCAGCCGGTTGGATTTCACCGGGCTGGAGGAAACGGAATTGGGGGATTATTTCCCCGAGATCCGGGAGCACGCCGTCCATTGCGCTTTTCGGGGATGCCTGCACCGGGATGAACCGAACTGCGCCGTGCGGGAGGCGGTGGACAAAAGGGAGATCGATCCCGGACGCTATCGAAATTATCTTCAATTTTTGCAGGAAATCATCGAGAATCGGAGGTTCAAGAAATGGTAAAAATCGCGCCCTCCCTGTTGTCCGCGGATTTTTCCCGCCTGAAGGAGGAGCTGGCAGAAGTGGAAGCGGCGGGCGCCGATTGGATTCATGTGGACGTGATGGACGGGCATTTCGTTCCCAATCTGACCATCGGCCCCTTGGTGGTGGAGGCGATCCGGCCTCACACGCGCTTGCCCCTGGATGTGCACCTGATGATCGAGGAGCCGGACCGCTACATTCCCGCCTTTGCCAAAAGCGGGGCGGACTGGATCACCGTCCATCAGGAGGCCTGTCCCCATCTTCACCGGAGCGTGTCCCTCATCGCGGAGCAGGGAGTCAAGGCGGGGGTGGCGATCAATCCGGCGACGCCGGTTTCCCTGCTGGAGCCGATCCTTCCCTACGTCGATCTCGTGCTGGTCATGACGGTCAATCCCGGATTCGGAGGGCAGAAACTGATCCCCACCGCCCTGAAGAAAGTGGAAGAGGTGAGAAGGCGGCTGGAGGATCTGGGCCGGACCGACGTGGAGATCGAGGTGGACGGCGGGATTCATCCGGGGAACGCAGGGGAAGCGGCTGCGCTGGGAACAACGGTTCTGGTCGCCGGATCGGCGGTTTTCGGCGCACCGGACCGCGGGGAAGCCATCGCCGCGATCCGATCGGCGGCGGAAGCGGGGAAATCCGTCCGTCCCTCCGGATGAGCTTCTAGGTCCGGAAGAAATCTTTCGCCTCCCGGGGGTGAGGCCTGCATCAATCCCTCCTCGGTGCGAGCCCTTCCCCGGGTTTGGGCACGGCCTTCAAAGCCAGTTTTTTCGTTGGCGGTGAGATGCGATGCAGCCTCGAAGTTCCGGCCGGGTGGTGATCGTGACCGGCGGCGGAGTGGATGCGGAAGATTTGGAGGAAATCCGTCCGCGGGAGGATTTTTTGATCGGGGTGGATGGCGGCCTCCATGCCCTCCTTGAAGCCGGCCTCCTTCCCCACCTGGCGGTGGGCGATTTTGATTCGGCGGGGTTGGAGATGCACGAGAAACTTGCACGCATGGGGGTTCCCACCGAGAAACTGCCCGCCGAAAAGGACGTGACGGATACGCACTTTGCCGTGATGGAAGCCCTTAAACGGCGTCCCGAATCCGTCCTCCTCCTGGGAGCGGTCGGCACGAGGATCGATCACACGTTGTCCAATCTGTTCCTCCTGGAGACGGTGGAACGGGAAGGGGTGCGCGGGGAAATCCGCAACCGTCACAACCGGATTCGCCTCCTTCGCGGCGGATCCCTTCGGGTGCGGAAAAGCCGTTACCGCTATCTTTCCCTGCTGCCTCTTTCGGACACTGTGTCGGGGGTGACCCTCACCGGCTTTCGTTATCCTTTGACGGAAGCGGTTCTGCGAAGGAGCGATTCCCTGGGCGTCAGCAACGAGCTGGTGGAGGAAGAGGGGGAGATCAGGCTCCGATCGGGAATGCTCTTTGTCATCGAAAGCCGGGACTGACCTTTCGCCGCGCGAAAAGGGCATTCAGCCAGGCGGGCCGCCTCGTCCGGGAACGGACGAGGCGGCCCGCGGCTCTTTTCGCCCTCCTGCCATCTTTCAGGCACACATCGGCGGATTCCGCATATATATAAGTGAGCGGATGACGGTCGGGTCGACGACATCTGGCAAGGAGGGGTAGGGGTGAAATTTTACACCATCAAACTTCCGAAGTTTCTCGGCGGGATGATCAAAGCCCTGTTGGGGATCTTCAGCAGGGAAAAATGAGAAGCGGCGGTGGACGTGCGAAATCGCCCAGAAAACACCTCCTGCGGCATCCCGGATCTCGATGTGGAGCGACGCCGGGACATGGCGGGTGATGTCCTGGGAATCCGGGCCCGATCCGCCGGGGGCGCGCTGGGCGATTTTGGCATGTTCAGACCAGGTTGGGGCAGGCGGCCTTTTTTCTTTCTGTTTCCGATTGGACGGGATTTGGCGCACCGGTGCGGTGCGCTTTATTTAATGAAAAAACCCGTCGTCATCAGACGCGGGTTACTTTTCCCGATTTGAGGGCTTTGGTGCTCACATACACCCGTTTCGGCTTGCCGTCAACGAGGATGCGAATCTTTTGCACGTTCACGCCCCATTTGCGCTTCGATTTCCGGTTGGAGTGGCTCACCCTGTTGCCGGTGTGCCCCTGTTTTCCGGTAATGTAGCAGCGGCGCGCCATCCGACTCCACCTCCCGTCCGATATGTGCAACAACACCATCATATCTTAACACAGATTCTCCTCCCTTGCAAGGATGCGTAACCTTCAGTATGATAGGTGTGGTCATGTTTTTTCCTATGATCCCGTGTTGTCGAATCGTTTTACCATGCTCCCACTCCAAGGAGGAATCGCGATGGCGGTTGAAATGTCCACCTCCCTCGGCCGCATTGACGTGTCGGAAGAGGTGATCGGCACCATTGCGGGTGCCGCGGCGATGGATTGTTACGGACTGGTGGGAATGGCTTCCCGAAGCCAGTTGAAGGACGGAATTTCCGAGTTGCTCGGATGGGAAAATTTGAACAAGGGAATTGAAGTGCGCACCGAGAACGGAGAGTTGGTGGTCGATCTCCACATCATTGTCAGTTACGGCACCAAGATCTCCGAGGTGGCGCACAACGTGCAGTCCAAGGTGAAGTACACCCTGAACCAAATGGTCGGATTGACGGTGAACCGGGTCAACGTCTTTGTTCAGGGTGTGCGTCTGGTGAATGAGGATTGAGGGGGATACGGTTTGACACACAAGATTGATGCGGCTTGCTTTCATCGGATGATACGCGGCGGCGCCCGTTTCCTCCGGAAAAATGAGGAGCGGGTGAACGCATTGAACGTATTTCCGGTTCCGGACGGCGACACGGGCACCAACATGAACCTGACGCTCTCCTCGGGAGTGAGGGAAATGGACAAGGTTCCCTCTTCCTCGCGGGTGGGCGATTTGGCGGAAGCCCTTTCAAAGGGCCTCCTGATGGGGGCCAGGGGCAATTCGGGGGTGATTTTGTCCCAGCTCTTTCGCGGTTTTTCCAAGGCAGTGGCGGGTAAGGAGACCATCGGCGCCCGGGAGCTGGCAGAGGCGTTTAAACGGGGCGTCGATATGGCATACAAGGCGGTCATGAAACCGGTCGAGGGGACCATTCTGACCGTTTCCCGGGAAGCGGCGGATATGGGGGTGATCCGTTCCCGGCAGACGGAGGATCCGGTGGAAGTCCTGGCGGAAATGTTGTCCGGGGCCCGGAAATCCTTGGAGAGGACGCCCCAACTGCTGCCGATCTTGGCGGAGACGAATGTCGTCGATGCCGGCGGGCAAGGATTGGTGTATATCCTGGAGGGCTTTTTGTCCGCTCTCCGGGGAGAGGAGATTTCAGGGGACGACTTTTTCGACGACAGGGAGGACGGCACCCTCGCCTCCGTCGCCCACGGCGAGACGGCCCAGTCGAAGATCGATCCGGCGACGATCGAACATGGTTACTGCACGGAGTTCATCATTCGCCGAAAGGATGCGGGAACCTTCGACGAGGGGGCTTTCCGGGGAGAGATGGGCGCCTTCGGCGATTCCCTGCTGGTGATTGTCGATGACGAATTGGTCAAGGTACATATCCATTCGGAACGTCCCGGCGATGTCCTGAATTTCGCCCAGAAGTTCGGCGATCTGACGAACATCAAGATCGAAAACATGCGGGAACAGCATGCCCATTGGTCGGGTGCCGACGCGCCCTCGAAGCGGGAGACGGTATCCCCGGAGCCGGCGGCGGAGCGCAAGGACCACGGCGTCGTTGCGGTGGCTTCCGGCGAGGGAGTTGTCAAGATGTTCCGCAGTCTGGGCGCCGACGGAGTGATCGAGGGCGGCCAGACGATGAATCCCAGCACGGAAGACATCGTGAAGGCGATTCGGGGTTTGTCCGCCGATCACGTGTTTGTCCTTCCCAACAACAAGAACATCATCATGGCCGCGGAGCAGGCGGCGGAGCTGGTGGATGTCCCGGTGACGGTGCTCCCGACCCGCACCGTGCTTCAGGGCCTGACGGCGCTGATCGCCTTTGATCCCGATGCCGATGCGGAGAGGAACCGGGAAAAGATGATGAAAGCGCTCGAGGGCGTTCGCTGCGGCGAGGTCACCTATGCGGTGCGGGATTCCCAGGTGAACGGCCATTCGATCAAGGAAGGGGACTTCATCGGAATCTACGAAGGAAAGATCGAGACGGTCGGCGGAAGCCTGATCGCCACTTCCAGGGACCTTCTGCAGAAGATGCTCGCCCGGGGCGGGGAACTGGTCACCATTCTGTATGGAAAGGACGTGACCGACGCCCAGGTGAAGGAATTGTCCGATTTTCTGGCGAGAAACTATCCCGATGTGGAGAGCGAAATTCATTACGGAGGTCAGCCGCTGTATTTCTTCCTCATCACCATCGAGTAGCGGGAGGTGCTCCACGTGGGCCGAGTGAAAGTGATCACGGACAGCACGGCGGATATTCCCGCCGAATTGATTCGGGAACTGGACATCGGAGTGGTGCCCCTGAAGGTGCATATGGGGGGGACCTCTTATCTTGACGGCGTGACCATCAAAGCGGAGGAGTTTTACCGGAAGCTGCGCGAGTCCTCGGAACTTCCGACCACATCCCAGCCGTCGCCGATCGATTTTGTGGAGGCGTATCGGGAAGCGGCCAAGGAGGGAGACACGGACATTTTGTCCATCCATCTTTCTTCGGCCCTGAGCGGCACCTATCAATCGGCCCTCTTGGCCAAGTCGATGGTGGAAAACGAGTTCAAGGTGACGGTGCTGGATTCGAAAAAGGCCTCCTTTGCCATCGGTCTGATCGTTGTGGAAGTGGCCCGGGCGGCCAAGGCCGGGAAGTCGATCGATGAGTGCGTCGCCCTGGCCAACCGGATGATCGAGAAAGAGCAGGTCCTGTTTTTGGTGGACACGCTGGATTATCTGCAGAAGGGGGGAAGGATCGGCAAGGCAGCGGCCCTTGTCGGATCGCTGCTGAATATCAAGCCGATTCTCTCCCTCAGCGATCAGGGGGAAGTCTGCCCCGTCGACAAGGTGAGAGGCGGGAGCAAGGCGGAGGCCCGGGTGTTCGAATTGCTTCGCGAGAAAGTGGCGGCCGGAAGCCGGGTGATTGCCGGAGTGGTCCACGCCGAACGGAAGGCCAAGGCGGAGGAATGGGCCGACAAATTGAGAGAACTATATGAGGTGAAGGAATTGACGATCACCGATGTGGGCCCGGTGATCGGCACCCACACGGGCCCCGGCGTGGTCGGCATCATCCTTTATGCGGAATGATTCCGCAGGGCAAAGCGCAGTTGATGGCTCCCGCCGCTTTGTGACCGGGACGGGGAGTCGGTGGGGAGGGAAATGCATGAAATATCGTTCGGTGTTTGACATCATCGGCCCGGTGATGATCGGTCCTTCCAGCTCCCACACGGCGGGGGCCGCCCGGATCGGCCGGGCCGCCCGGCGATTGTTCGGGAGAAAGCCCGACCGGGTGTTGGTGACGCTGTACGGCTCCTTTGCCAAGACCTACCGGGGGCACGGCACGGACATCGCCCTGATCGGCGGGGTGCTCGATTTTGACACCTTCGACAAGCGGATCGTGAAATCCCTGGAAATCGCCCGGGAGCAGGGGATCCGGGTGGAGTTCCGGGAATCGGAGGAGGTGCCCGAGCATCCCAACACGGTTCGGCTCCGCCTGGAAGACGGGCGGGGAGCGATGGAGGTGGTCGGCGTTTCCATCGGGGGCGGCAAGATGGAAATCGTGGAGTTGAACGGTTTCGAACTGAAGATGACCGGCAACTCCCCGACCCTGCTCGTTCCGCACCAGGATCGTTACGGAGCGATTGCCGCCGTCGCCGGGGTCCTTGCCCGGCATCGGATCAACATCGGGTATATGCAGGTCTCCCGCAAGGAAAAGGGGTCTGAAGCCCTGATGATCATCGAGACGGACCAGCCGGTGGAGCAGGAGGTGCTGGATGAGATCGCCGCCCAGCCGGGGATCGAGGGGGCCACTCTGTTCGCCTGAATGTCGTGTCCGAAAGGAGACGGGTGTATGAGATTTCGAACCGTAGCTGAGCTGGTGGAGATTGCCGAGTCGGAGGGCATTCCCATCTCCGAAGTGATGATCCGCTCTGAAATGGAGGCGACGGGACAGACCCGGGAGCGGATTATTAAAAAAATGGAAGAAAGCCTGGAGGTCATGGAAAAGGCCATCCGCCGCGGCCTGGAGGAGGAGGTTCGCTCCCGCAGCGGATTGACGGGCGGAGACGCCCGCCGCATCGATCAATACCGAAGGAGCGCCAAGGTGTTGCTTTCCGGCAGCCACGTGCTGGATGCCGTCGCCAAGGCGACCGCCACCTCCGAGGTGAACGCGGCGATGGGGACGATCGTGGCCACACCGACGGCCGGTTCCTGCGGCATTCTTCCGGGGTGCGTATTCGCCGCGGCGGAAATTTTGGGAAGCGACCGGGAGCAGATGGTGCGCGCCCTGTTTGTCGGCGGAGCCATCGGATATGTGATCGCCAACAATGCGTTTATCTCCGGAGCGGCGGGGGGTTGCCAGGCGGAAGTGGGTTCCGCCACGGGAATGGCCGCTGCGGCGGTGGTGGAGATGGCCGGAGGAACGCCTTCCATGTCGGCGGAGGCGGTGGCCATCGCATTGAAAAACATGCTCGGCCTTGTGTGCGATCCCGTGGCCACGTTGGTGGAGGCTCCCTGCGTCAAGCGCAACGCGATGGGAGCGGCCATCGCCATGGTGGCGGCCGACATGGCCCTGGCCGGCGTCCGGAGCGTGATCCCCACGGATGAGGTGATCGAGGCGATGTACCGGATCGGTCGCGATATGCCGGTGTCGCTGAAGGAGACGGCCTTGGGAGGGCTGGCGGCCACCCCGACGGGTCGGGCGCTGGAGCGCAAGATCTTCGGGACGCCGACGAAGGAATGAAGTTGTCGGAAATCCCCGTCACCCAAGTGGCCGGCGTGGGGGAAAAGCGGGCGGAAGATCTGCACCGGTTGGGGATTGAAACGGTGGAGGATCTTTTGACCTATTTTCCCTTTCGGTACGATGACAACCGGTTGACCGACCTGAAAAGGGCCGGCCACGGGGAGCGGATCACCGTCCGGGGGGAGGTGTTCGGGGAGACGAGCATTCGCTGGTACGGCAGGAAAAAGTCCCGCCTCAGCGGAAAACTGATGGTCGACGGTCTCCCCATCACCGTGATCTGGTTCAACCAGCCCTTTTTGCGGGACAAGCTTTTGCCCGGCAAGACGATCATCGTCGCCGGCAAGTGGGATCGCCGCCGCTTGCAGCTCACTGCGGAACGCACCCTGCTCGATCCCCGGCGGCAGGGGTTTGAAGCGGACCGATTGGCTCCCGTCTATTCCGTCTCCGGATCGATCAAGGTGCAGTGGCTGCGGAAAGCCATTCATCAAGCCTTTGTCCAGTTTGGACGCCATATTGAAGAGCCTCTCCCGGAAGCGCTGGTCCGTCGATACCGCCTGATGGATCGGGCGAAAGCCATGTATCTCCTCCACTTTCCCCGGGGATGGGAAGAGGGGAGGCAGGCCCGGCGCCGGATGGTGTACGAGGAGCTTTTTTTGTACGAACTGAAAATCATGGCTTTAAGGCGCCGGATCCGACGGGAATCGAGAGGGATTGCGCGCAAGCTGGACCGGAAACGGATCGAAGCGTTTATCGACGCCCTTCCCTTTCCCTTGACCCGTGCCCAACGCCGTGTGGTGGATGAGATTCTGACCGACATGGCGAAGGAGGAGCAGATGTACCGCCTTTTGCAGGGGGATGTGGGATCGGGGAAAACGGTGGTGGCGGCGATTGCCTTGTATGCCAATCATCTGAGCGGCTATCAGGGCGCCCTGATGGTGCCGACGGAAATCCTGGCGGAACAGCATGCCGAAACCCTCGGAAAGCTGCTGGAGCCCCGCGGGGTGCGCGTGGTGACGCTGACGGGGCGCCTGTCCGCACGGCAGAGGCGGGAAGTTCTCAGGGATATCGGCAACGGATCCGCCCACGTGGTGGTGGGAACCCATGCCCTGATTCAGGAGGGGGTGGAGTACCACCGGCTGGGCCTGGTGATCACCGACGAACAGCACCGTTTCGGCGTGAAGCAGCGCGCCCGCCTGCGGGAAAAAGGGGAGTCTCCCGACGTGCTGTTCATGACGGCGACCCCCATTCCTCGCACGCTCGCAATCACCGCTTTCGGCGAGATGGATGTCTCCGTGATCGACGAGATGCCCAAGGGGAGACAGCCGGTGGAGACGCATTGGGTGAAACCCGATGTGTGGCCCCGGGTGATCCGGTTTATCGGCGAGCGGTGCCGGTCCGGGGAACAGGCCTATGTGATCTGCCCGCTGATTGAAGAGTCGGAAAAGATGGATCTGCAGAATGCCCAGGCCCTTTATGAAGAACTGACCAAAGCGCTGGCGCCCCTCCGGGTCGGACTGCTTCACGGCAAAATGGCGCCGGATCACAAGGATGAAGTGATGCGCCGCTTTGCGGCGGGGGATGTGCAGGTGCTGGTTTCCACCACGGTGGTGGAAGTGGGCGTCAACGTGCCCAGAGCGACCGTCATGGTAATCTATGACGCCGACCGCTTCGGGCTGGCCCAGTTGCATCAGCTTCGCGGCCGGGTCGGACGGGGCGGCGGCGAGGCGTTTTGCATTCTCGTGGCCGACCCGAAGTCGGAGACGGGCGTGGAGCGCATGCGGATCCTGACGGAAACCGTGGACGGGTTTGAGATTGCCCGAAGGGACCTGGAGCTGCGGGGCCCCGGGGAATTTTTCGGCGTGAAGCAGAGCGGAATGCCGGAATTCCGCATTGCCGATCTGTCCCGGGATGAGCGGATTTTGGAAGTGGCCCGGGCGGACGCCTGGGAGCTCGTGTCCCGCTCGGACTTTTGGGAGCGGAAGGAATGGGCGCCGCTGCATGCTTTCCTGAAAAAGGAAGGTCTGGACAACCCGAGCCTGGATTAAAGGCGTTTTTTCGGGCCGATATCCAAACCCCTTTTTCCTCCCGTGCATATTGTGCAGGGAGACAAAAACCAGTTGGGGGCTTGGGAGTGAAACCGGAAGCGAACGCCTTGTACGAAGAAGCGGCGCAGTATATCAACCGGGTGTTGGGCCGCAGAGCGGTAAGCGTCCGCCGCATCCATCGCGTGATCGAACAGGCGAAGCAGGTTCGCCGCTCCGGCGGGGCTTTCGCTCTGCTTCATTATTCGACGGAGTTGGTTCACCGTTTGTTTGCGCCGGATGAGGTTGAAAAGTTGAAGCGGTCGTCCCGGTACGGGGAACTGGCCCGCCGATTGATCGATTTGATGGTTGAGGAGCGGGTCATCACCCGGCGGGAAGCGATGATGTTGAAGCGGGCGGTCCGTTGAGGACGCCCGAAGGGCGAGGAGAGGAAGTTTGCGGCAGGGCGACGGCCCGGCGTGTTGCCTTGCCGACGAAGCCAATACGGTTCGGGAAGGGAGGGGAACGTCTCCTTTGAAAAAAAAGAGGCAAGTGGTTCGTCCGCAGGTTCCCGGCATCGACCGGCCTCCTCGGTTCCAAAGGGGACGGGAAGCCGACCGGTTTTCCCCTCCGCCTCCTTTTTTTCCGGAAAAATTCCCCGAAGGGGGTTTACCTTGGATTCCGCGGATGGATGAAGCGTCTCCCCCAGATTTTCCGCGTCAGCGGGGGGAGCCGGCGCGGGATTTCCATTTCCGGGATTTGTGGGAGTGGGAGATGGAGATTCCTCCCCCGGATGAGTGGGAAGCGCTTTTCGACAGGGATGGGGAGGAAACGGGGGAAGGGAGAAAGAGCGCCCCGGAACCGGGGGGCGGAACCGGGCGGTTTCGCCCGAAAAATCCGTTTTCGCGGAAAGCAAGGCCGGTCCAGCCGTTGGAAAGCGTGGAAAAGCTGTCTCCTTCCTTTGATGAAACGGAAGTGCTGGACAATATGTGGACCCGTTCGCTCTTGAGGGGAAAAAGAAGGAGGAGTTGAGGCCCGCCGAAGATTCGGCGGGCTTTTTTCAAAAAAAATCGGCTCCCGAATGCTTCGGGAGCCCATGGTATCCGCCCGGAGGCGGATACTGTATGGGAGAGGAGAAACCGGAGGAAGAGCTTATGGGGAAACTTAGTCTTCGCGGTGACGGCATCCTCCTGTGCCGTCGCTACTATCTTTTCCCATGAAGAGGGAATATATACATTGTCATGTTATTTTTTGTGATCAGGGTGAATCTCTGCCGTTTTTCTCCCGGGGGTCTTTTGTGGTAGGATTATTTATGTTCAATCCGCCGCGGGGGGTGGTGGGGATGCGCGTAATTGCCGGCTCGGCCCGCGGCATCCGGTTGAAAACGGTTCCCGGAAATCGCGTTCGGCCGACGCTGGACCGGGCGAAGGAAACCCTGTTTCAGGTGATCGGCCCCTATTTCGACGGAGGCTGGGTCCTGGACCTGTTTGCGGGCACGGGCTCCCTCGGCATCGAAGCCCTGAGCCGGGGGTGTGACCGGGCTGTCTTCGTCGACCGATCCCGGGCCAGCGTGCAGACCATCAGGGACAATTTGCAAAAAACCGGTTTCATCGAGCGTTCGGAGGTGCATCGGGAGGACGTCCGGAGCGCCCTACGGAAGCTGGTTCGGCGGGGGATCCGGTTTCGGCTGGTTTTTTTGGATCCTCCCTACCGGGAGAACCTGCTTGTGCCGGTGCTGAAGAAAGTCGCCGAAATTTCCCTGCTCCGGGAAAACGGCATTGTCATCGCCGAACACGACTTTCGCCTTTCCCCGCCGGATCGGGTTGCTACGCTTGTGGCCTATCGGCGGCTGACCTTCGGAGAGGCGGCCATCACGCTGTACGCTCCGGACGCGGACGAATGAAACAAAGGAGTTGGCGAACATGAGCATTGCGGTGTATCCAGGCAGTTTTGACCCGATTACATACGGACACCTGGACATTATCCGAAGGGGAAGTCGGGTCTTTGACAGGCTGATCGTGGCCGTGCTGCACAATGCCTCCAAGAAGCCCCTTTTCACCTTGGAGGAGCGGATGGAGTTGATCCGCGAGGTGACGAAGGGGATGCCCAATGTGGAGGTGGACAGTTTCGACGGACTGTTGGTGGATTATATCCGCTCCGTCAAGGCCGACGTCATCCTGAGGGGGCTTCGGGCGATTTCCGATTTCGAGTACGAACTGCAAATCGCCTCCATCAACCGGGAGATGAACAAGGAAGCGGAAACGTTGTTCATGATGACCAACAACAAATATTCTTTTCTCAGCTCCAGTATTGTCAAAGAATTTGCCAAATACGGAGCCGATGTGGGTGAATTGGTTCCCGACGTGGTGAAAAAGGCCCTGATGATCAAGTACGGTCATCTGCCGAAGGATTAACCGGCTCTGCGAAGCGCCGCCGCGGTTCGCCGGATCCATCGGATGGCGGTCGCGACGACGATCATCCCGGTGAGCAGAAGGAGCGCCCTACCGCCGATGTGCAGGAACCGTTCCAGCATGGAGGTCCATCCCGCTTCCGGAACTTGCTGCAAAAAGGCCGGGATGGCGGCGTCGGACAGGAGATATTGATGAACGGGATCCCAAATGATCAGGGTGATCAGGCCGGCGAGGACCCCGTGCAGAAGCCGGGCGAAAAAATAGGGCGTGTAGCGGATGTCGGTTTTGCTCAGGATGCTGGCCACCTGGGCGTGGACCGAAAGGCCGCTCCAGGCGGTGACCACGCCGGCGACGGCGATTTTGTAGACCATGTCCACCGTTTCCGGGGCGACGCTGGCCCTTTGGGCTCCCAGAGTGATTTCAAAGGTTCCGGTGATCAGGGCGGGTGCCAGTTCCGTCGGGATCTGCAGAAGGGAAAGCAACAGGCCGAGAAAGCCGGCGAGCAGCTCGGTGACCCCGATTTTCGTCAAGACGTCGGTGATGACGGAGAACATGATGATGTATCCTCCGACGAGGAGCAGGGTTTGGATGGAGGAAGTGACGGAGTCTCCCATCAGCTGCCCCAGGCTGCGCCCGTCCTTGAGCCGGGCCTGGTGCATGGCCCGGAACGCTCGCAGGAGAAAGAAGGATTGATCGCTGGGAACAGGCGGTGTGGAATCCCCGCGCGGATCGTGAAACCGCATCGCCAGACCGACCAGCAGGCTGGAAGTATAGTGGGCGATGGCGATCACCACGCCGAGGGAAACGTCGTGGAAAAATCCGACGGCCACGGCGCCGAACATGAACAGGGGATCCGCGGTGTTGGTGAAGGAAACCAGCCTTTCCCCCTCGGAGCGGGAGAGCAATTTCTGCTCCCGAAGGCGGGCCGTCAGTTTGGCGCCGATCGGATAGCCCGATGCCAGTCCCATCGCCATGACAAAGGCGCCCGTTCCGGGAACGCGGAAAAGGGGGCGCATGAAGGGCTCCAACAGAACTCCCATAAAGTGAACGACGCCGAAACCCATCAGGATTTCCGATGCGACAAAAAAGGGGAGCAGGGCGGGAAAGACCACGTCCCACCAGATTTTCAGCCCCTTCAGGGCCGAGTCGAAGGCCTGCTCCGGATACAAAAGAAGCGAGAGAACCAGGAAAGCCGCCACTGTTCCAAACAGGATCGTTTTCAAATGATTTCTGTGTACAGACGTCCTGGGTTGCACCTTCTTTCCTCCCGTTCTTGCAGTGTTTGATAACATGTCTACGCGACGGGCGACGGAAATAGACCGCTCGTCTATCCTGCGGGGGGAGAATGTACCTTGGGGAAAAAGGGGGGAATTTTTTGTCACGGCCAAAAGTGGGGCTCGCTTTGGGGTCGGGGGCCGCGCGCGGGTTGGCCCACATCGGGGTGTTGAAAGTGCTGGAACGGGAGGGTATTCCGGTTGACATGATCGCCGGAAGCAGCATGGGCAGCCTGATCGGGGTGGTTTATGCCAACGGGGCCGATCTGGACATGATGGAACAGCTGGCGATTCATCTGAAGCGGAACCAGTGGCTCGATTTCACCCTTCCGCGCCGCGGATTGATCACCGGCGACCGGATCCGGGAACTGGTCCGGCTTCTCACCCATGGAAAAAACCTGGAGGATCTGCGCATTCCCACATCCGTGATCGCGACGGATTTGACCAACGGCGAGCGGGTGGTCTTCACGACGGGGCCGATCGACCTGGCGGTGCGGGCGAGCGTGTCGATTCCGGGGATTTTTGAGCCGGTGGAATGGGAAGGACGGACCCTGGTGGACGGGGGCGTCATCGACCGGGTGCCGGTCTCGGTGGTCAGGGAAATGGGGGCCGACGTGGTGATTGCCGTCGATGTGATTCCACCGGCGGGCGGGCTTAAAATCCGAAATATTTTCGACGTGATTGCCCAATCCTTAGAAGTGATGGAAAGGCAAATCACCCATCCGCAACTTTTGACGGCCGACGTGGCCCTCCATCCCGATCTGTCCGACATCAGTCCGACCGCGTTCACCCGGGTGGATGTGTGCATTCGCCGGGGGGAGGAGGCCGCCCTCGCCAAACTGGATGAAATCCGCCGGGCAATCGGCGGTGACGGCCGTCCTGAAAGGTGAAATCGGGATGAACCGCAGAAGATGGGGAATTCTTGGGCTTGCCGTCCTGCTCATCGTGACGGCCGCCTGGTTTATACCTGCCCCCTATTTCGTGCTTCGCCCCGGCACGGCGGTTCCCGTCCTGCAACTCGTCGACGTGGCCGGGGGAAATTTTCGCGAGAAGGGCCGGTTTTTGCTCACCACGGTGAGCGTCAGCGAAGCAAGCGCGCTTCAATGCCTCTTTGCCTGGATGATTCCCGGAAGCAGTCTGGTGCCCAGGGAGAAGTTGCTGGAGCCCGGGGAAAGCCCGGATGCATACCGCCTGCGTCAACGGGAGTGGATGCTGCTCTCGCAACAGAACGCCATCATCGCCGCCTTCCGCCACGCGGGACGGCCGGTCGAGGAGATCCTCCTGGGCGTGAAGGTGCTTCGGACCTTGTCCGGCATGCCCGCCGAGGGCGTCTTGGCTTCCGGCGACCGGATCGTGGCCTTGGACGGCCGCCCGATCCGAACCGTTCCGCAACTGCTCCGGGCGCTGAAGGGAAGGCGGGAGGGGGAAGCGATCCGCATCACCCTGTGGCGGAAGGGGAGAAAATTGGAGAGGACGCTTTCATTGGTCCGCTTTTCCCGGGCCGAGGGAGGACAGGTGGGAATCGGCATCGTTCCGGTAACGGAGCGCCGCGTCCAAACGAAGCCGGCGGTCCGCATCCGGGCCGATCACATCGGAGGCCCCTCCGCCGGGCTGATGTTCGCCCTGGAAATTCTCAACCAGTTGACACCCGAGGATTTGACGCGGGGGTTGAAGATCGCCGGCACCGGAACCCTTTCCGCCGAAGGGGAGGTGGGCCAAATCGGCGGGGTGGAACAGAAGGTGATGGCCGCGGAACGGGAGGGTGCCGATCTCTTCTTTGTTCCCGCCGACGTCCGCCCCGGGGATTCCAACCAGTCCCGGGCGGAGGCGGTCGTGCGGAAGATCGGCAGCCGCATGAAAATCGTCCCCGTCCATTCCCTGGAGGAAGCGGTCGGCTATTTGAAACGCTTGGGGAAAGAGCGGGCGGAAGCGCCGAACATTGACACACCCGCCAACTTGGCATATAATAACCCTGTTTTGATGGCCCGGGCGGGTGCCCTGTGAGGTGTATAAGCCATGCGTCTCTATCTGCCGGAAATAGTTCGGGCAAACAAGCCCTTGGTTCGCGAGGAGACGATCGAGTTTGAGGGGATTGAGCGGGAAGTTCCTCAGCTGGTCAGGCTGGATCCCGTACGGGTCCGTGTGAAGGCCTTGGAAGAGAACGGTCTCTTTCACGTCAGCGCCGAGCAGCGGGCCCGGGCGGTTCTCACCTGTTCCCGCTGCCTGTCCCCCTTTGAGAAAACCTTGTCGGGGCAGTGGACGCAGGTGTTCACGAATCGGGCGGACCGGGCGGAAGAAGGGGAGATCTGCTTCGTCGAGGGAGATCACATCGACCTGACTCCCTATGTCCGGGAAGCGGTTCTTCTTGAGATTCCCTACGCTCCTGTCTGCCGGGAGGAGTGCAGGGGTCTTTGTCCCGAGTGCGGCGCGGATCGGAACAGGGAGACCTGTTCGTGCCGCACCGAACGGATCGACCCCCGGCTTGCCGTCTTGAAGGAGCTTCAAATCCCCGAGGATTGACGGGGCTTTTCAAACAAGGGGAGGTGATTGAGGTGGCGGTACCTTTCAGGAGAACGTCCAAAACGCGAAAGCGCAAGCGTCGCACCCATTTCAAACTGTCCGTTCCGGGGATGGTGCGCTGCCCCCAGTGCGGCGAGTGGAAACTTGCCCACCGGGTCTGCAAGGAGTGCGGTTATTACAAAGGCGAAGAAGTGGTGGAGAAGTGATGGAATCGGGGAGCCGGAGCACAGGCCGGCTCCCCGATTCTTTTTGTGAATCTCCGGCGCTTGTTTTTCAGGGTGGTTTTGTATATACTGAATTGGGACTTGGTATTAACACGTGGTCCTAAAAGGGTGGTGAGCCCGGCAGTGCGACTCCCCAAAAAGGAGCGGCAGCGGCAGTTGAAACTGGCGCTTCAAGCCAACCCTTTCCTTACGGATGAGGAGATGGCCCGGAGACACGGGGTCAGCGTCCAGACCATCCGACTGGACCGGATGGAGCTGGGGATACCGGAACTGCGCGAACGGATCAAGGATATGGCCGAGGGCAATTTTGACCGGATCCGCTCCCTGGCTCCGGAAGAGGTGATCGGCGAGATTGTCGATCTTCAGCTGAATCAAAGCGGCGTATCCGTGCTGGAGATTCGCGAAGAGCACGTGTTTTCCCGCAACCGGATCGCCCGGGGGCATCACCTGTTTGCCCAGGCCAACTCCCTGGCCGTCGCCGTCATCGATGCGGATGTGGTGCTCACCGCCTCGGCGGCGATCCGGTTCGTAAGGCCGGTGCGCCTGGGGGAAAAGTGCATTGCCAAGGCCCGCGTCGTCAAATCCACCCCTCACCGGATCCAGGTGGATGTGGAGACCTTTGTCAACGAGGAAAGGGTGTTTCAGGGAGTGTTCGACATGTACCGCGCCAGGGAGGAGAAAGGCAAGAAGTGAGGAGGAGAAGGGATGCGGATTGCATTGGACGCCATGGGCGGCGATCACGCGCCGAAGGCGATCTGCGACGGAATCCGCTCGGCGGCTCAGGAGTGGCGGGACGACGAGTTCGTTCTGATCGGCCCTGAGGAGGTTCTGAAGCCGCTTTTCGCGGACGGGTTTCCGTCCAACGTACAAATTCTCCATGCGGCGGAATGGATTGGACCGGATGAGGAACCGGTGAAGGCCGTCCGACGAAAAAAAGAATCCTCCTTGGTAGTCGGTTGCCAACAGGTGAAGGAAGGGAAGGTTGACGCCTTCATCAGCGCGGGAAACACCGGCGCGTTGATGGCGGCGGGACTTCTTTACACCGGTCGGATACCGGGCATCGACCGGCCGGCGCTGGCCCCGATGTTTCCGAGCTTGACCGGCAGGGGGACGCTGGTGCTCGACGTGGGGGCCAATCCCGAAGCCAAGGCGCATCATCTGGCGCAATACGCACTGATGGGAAGCATCTATTCCGAAAAGGTGCTGGGATTTGAAAATCCCCGGGTGGGTTTGCTCAACATCGGGACCGAGGAGGGAAAAGGGACCGAGCTGATCAAGGAGGCGTACCGGTTGATCCGGGAGTTGCCGATCCATTTTGTGGGCAATGTCGAGTCCCGGGACATTCTTCACGGTGTCTGCGACGTGTTGGTCTGCGACGGGTTCAGCGGGAACATCCTCCTCAAGACGTCGGAGGGCGTGGCCAAAGCGATCATGGACCGGCTCAAACAGGAGTTCACCCGAACGCTTTGGAACAAGATGGCTGCGGCCGTGCTGAAACCGGGCCTCAAGCGCTTCGCCCGGGAGATCAATTACAAGGAGCACGGCGGAGCGCCCTTGCTGGGACTTTCCGGTCCGATCATCAAAGCGCACGGTTCCTCGGACGCGAAAGCGATCTTTCACGCCGTCCGCCAGGCCCGCCTGTTCGTCGAACGGGGGGTTATCCCGCGGATCACCGAGGATTTACATAGAATCGAGAGGGGCTGAACAGCTTGAAACCGGTGGGGATCATCGGGACAGGTTCATATCTGCCGGAGAAGGTCTTGACCAACAAGGATTTGGAAACCATGGTAGATACGACCGATGAATGGATCGTCAGCCGGACGGGAATCCGGGAGCGGCGCATCGCCGCGGAAGAGCAGGCCTCTTCCGATCTGGCGGCGGAAGCGGCCCGCAGGGCGCTGGAGTCGGCAAAAGTGACGGCGGATCAGCTGGATTTGATCATCGTGGCCACCGTGACTCCCGACATGATGTTCCCGGCGACGGCCTGCCTTTTGCAGGACCGGCTGGGGGCGAAGAAGGCGGCCGCGTTCGATCTGTCCGCGGCCTGTTCGGGATTCTTGTACGGGATTGCGACCGCGTCCCAGTTCATCCAAAGCGGCATGTACCGTTATGCCCTGGTGGTCGGTGTGGACTGCCTGTCCAAAATCACCAACTGGGAGGACAGAAACACCTGCGTGCTCTTCGGCGACGGAGCCGGAGCGGTCGTCCTGGGACCGGTGGAGGAGGGAAGCGGTTTTCTCTCCTTTGAGCTGGGTGCCGACGGGTCCGGCGGGGATTTGCTGAAGCTGCCCGCGGGCGGATCCCGCATGCCGGCGAGCCGGCACACGGTGGACGAGCGCCTCCACACCATTTCCATGGCCGGCCGGGAGGTTTTCAAGTTTGCCGTCCGCGTGATGGGCAATGCCGCGGAGGAGGCGCTCTCCAAGGCGGGGATGAAGAAGGAGGACATCGACTTCCTCGTGCCCCATCAGGCCAACATCCGCATCATCGACGCCGCCGTCGAGCGGTTCGGACTGTCGGAGGAGAAGGTGATCGTCAACCTGGACCGTTTCGGAAACATGTCCTCCGCCTCCATCCCGGTGGCCCTGGATGAAGCGGTTCACCAGGGACGGATCAAAAAGGGGGACACGCTGGTGCTCGTCGGCTTCGGCGGCGGTCTGACCTGGGGGGCGGCGGTGCTGAAGTGGTCGATGGACACCTGATGGATGCGCGCTGAGAGGAGGGGAGAGAAACATGGGGAAAACGGCATTTCTGTTTCCGGGCCAGGGCTCGCAAAAGGTGGGGATGGGACGGGATCTCGCCGAAGCGCACCAGGGAGCGCGGGAGATCTTCGCCCGGGCGGATGAAGCCCTCGGCTTTTCCCTGTCCAAGCTCTGTTTTGAGGGACCCGAGGAGAAGCTCCGTTTGACCGCATATACCCAGCCGGCCATACTCACCACCAGCATCGCGCTGTACACGGCCTTTTCCGAAGGGGGGATCGTCCCGGATCTGGTGGCCGGACACAGTCTGGGCGAGTATTCCGCCTTGGTGGCGGCCGGTTCGCTGAACTTTGCCGACGCCGTCCGCATCGTGCACCAGCGCGGGAACTTCATGGAAGAAGCGGTTCCCGCGGGAAAAGGGGCCATGTCCGCCGTGATGGGCCTTGACCGGGACACCCTGGAGCGGGTGTGCCGCGAAGTTTCCCGGGAAGGCCGCGTGGTGGAGCCCGCCAATTTGAACGCACCCGGACAGATCGTCATTTCGGGGCACAAGGAAGCGGTGGAGGAGGCGGGCGAGCGGGCCCGCCAGGCCGGCGCCCGTCGGGTGGTTCCGCTGGCGGTGAGCGGCCCCTTCCACTCCAGCCTGATGAAACCGGCGGCGGAGCGACTTTCGGAGGTGTTGGCCGATGTGACCGTATCGGACGCATCGGTTCCCGTGGTGGCGAACGTGTCGGCCCGTCCGGTGACGGATGCCCGGACGATCCGGCAGTCCTTGATCGATCAGGTGGCTTCTCCCGTGCTGTGGGAAGACAGCGTCCGCTGGATGATGGAACAGGGAGTGGACACCTTCGTGGAGATCGGCCCCGGAAACGTGCTGACGGGTCTGGTGAAAAAGGTGAACCGCCGGGTGACCGCCCTGTCGGTGCAGGATGTTCCCTCCCTGGAAAGGGCGCTGGCGGAACTGAAGGGGTAGTCCTTGGGACGCAATCCTGACCTAAAAGGAGGAATGTTCCCCATGTTGTCCGGAAAAGTGGCGATTGTGACCGGCGGGTCCCGGGGGATCGGACGGGCCATTTCCATCGCCCTGGCCGATGCGGGTGCCGATGTGGCCGTCGTTTACGCGGGCAATCGGCAGGGGGCCGAAGAGACGGTTTCCGAGATCGAGAAGCGGGGCCGCCGGGGAATGATGATCCAGGCGGACGTTTCCCAGGCGGACCAGGTGGATTCGGCGGTGAAACAGGTGCTTGACGCCTTCGGGAGGATCGACATACTGGTGAACAACGCCGGGATCACCCGGGACAATCTGGTCCTCCGCATGAAGGAGGAGGATTGGGACCGGGTGATCGACACCAATCTGAAGGGGACCTTCCTCTTCAGCAAGGCGGTGATCCGGCCGATGATGAAGCAGCGGTCCGGACGGATCATCAACATCGGTTCGGTGGTCGGGGTGAGCGGAAATCCGGGGCAGGCCAACTACGTGGCGGCCAAGGCGGGGGTGATCGGCATGACGAAGGCGATGGCCCGGGAGTTGGCCAGCCGCGGGATCACGGTGAATGCGGTCGCTCCGGGTTTCATCGAGACGGACATGACCGCCGTTTTGGGGGATGAGGTGCGCGCTCAGATCAAACAGCAGATTCCCCTCGCCCGCTTCGGTTCCCCTGAAGACGTGGCGGCCGCCGTCCGGTTTTTGGCTTCGGACGACGCCGGATACATCACCGGGCAAACCCTGCATGTGGACGGGGGAATGGTGATGGTTTGAGCCCCGTTCCCATTGAAAGGGGGGATGCCGCCTCAGAGTCGCGACGGAGGGGAAATTGTCTCCTTGTACCCTCACCTCGGTTTTTGTTAATCTTTAATAAGTGTAATCCTTTTCATCATGCAGTGGAGGTGAACGGAGATGTCCGATA
The DNA here is from genome assembly GCF_900113175.1 of Planifilum fulgidum. Classification (NCBI taxonomy): domain Bacteria; kingdom Bacillati; phylum Bacillota; class Bacilli; order Caryophanales; family Thermoactinomycetaceae; genus Planifilum; species Planifilum fulgidum. The sequence goes on from NZ_FOOK01000028.1 coordinate 25,896, forward strand.
CGCTGGAGCGCGTGAAGCGCATCATCGTCGACCGGCTGGGCGTGGATCCGTCACAGGTGACGCCGGAGGCGTCCATCAAGGAAGACCTGGATGCCGATTCCCTCGACGTGATGGATCTCGTTTTGGAGCTGGAAGATGAGTTCGGTTTGGAGATTTCCGATGAAGAGGCGGAAAAAATCTCCACGGTGGGAGATGTGGTTCAATACATCGAATCTCATCAGAAGTAAGTCAGGAAAAAAGTCCCGTCGTGTTTCAGCGCGGGACTTTCTCCCTGTCCTTAAGGTGTGAAGTTTTCGATTCATTAATTGACGAAAGGCGGTAGCCGAAGTGAGACGGGTAGTGATTACCGGTGTGGGAGTCATCTCCCCGATCGGAAATGACCGCTCCACGTTTTGGAACAACCTGATCGCCGGCAAGTCCGGAGTGGGACCCATCACGCAGTTTGATCCCAGCGATTATCCGGTCCGGATCGCGGCCGAGGTGAAGGACTTCGATCCTTTGGATTTTTTGGATCGGAAAGAGGCCCGGCGCATGGATCGCTTTGTTCAGTTCGCCGTGGCCGCGTCCCGGATGGCGCTGGAGGATGCCCGGCTGGACATGTCCAAGGAGGATCCCGACCGGGTCGGCGTTTACATCGGATCCGGCATCGGCGGATTGGCCACCTGGGAGGAACAGCACAAGATTTTACTGGAGCGGGGGCCGAGGCGGGTCAGCCCCTTTCTCATCCCGATGATGATCGCCAACATGGCCTCCGGTCAGGTGTCCATCGCCACCGGGGCGAAGGGTCCCAACAGCTCCGCCATTTCGGCCTGTGCGACGGGCACGCATTCGATTGGAGACGCCTTCAAGATCATTCAGCGCGGCGATGCCGATGTGATGATCGCCGGAGGCGCGGAGGCGACCATCCGGCCGCTCGCCTTTGCCGGTTTCTGCGCCGCCCAGGCATTGTCCAGGCGAAATGAGGAACCGGAAAAGGCCAGCCGACCCTTTGACCGGGAGCGGGATGGGTTCGTGATGGGAGAAGGGGCCGGAATTCTCATCTTGGAAAGCCTGGACCACGCCCTCAAGCGGGGAGCCCCGATCATCGCGGAAGTGGCGGGCTACGGAATGACCGGAGACGCCTACCATCTCACGCAGCCCGCGCCGGAAGGGGAAGGGGCGGCCCGAGCCATGCTCCGGGCGATCCGGGACGCCGGGCTGAAACCGGAGGAGATCGACTACATCAACGCCCACGGGACCTCGACGGAGTACAACGACAAGTTTGAGACGATGGCCATCAAAAAGGTGTTCGGTGAACACGCCTACAAGCTGGCCGTCAGCTCCAACAAATCGATGATCGGCCATCTGCTGGGAGCCGCCGGCGGGGTGGAAGCGATCGCCACGGCGCTCACCCTGAAGGAGCAGGTGATCCCGCCGACGATCAACTACGAGCATCCCGATCCCGATTGCGATCTGGACTATGTCCCCAACGAAGCGCGGCGGACCCGGGTGCGGGCAGCCCTGTCCAACTCCCTGGGATTTGGCGGGCACAACGCGACGCTGGCGTTCAAGGCCTTTGACGATCAAGAGCCGGACCTGGGGTGACCGCGATGGATCTGTCCGCACTGGAAAAACAGCTCGGAATTTCGTTCCGAAATCCCGAGCTGTTTCGCCAAGCTTTCACCCATACCTCCTTCGCCCACGAACGGCGCGAGGGAGACGCCCTCGCCCACAACGAGCGATTGGAGTTTCTGGGGGATGCGGTGCTGGAATTGCTGGTGTCGGAGCATTTGTACCACCGGTATCCCGGAAAGAGCGAAGGTGATCTGACCCGGATGCGGGCCCGGGTGGTCTGCGAGCCCTCCCTGGCTCAATTTGCCGAAGAGTTGGGTTTTGGCCGGCTCGTCCGTCTGGGAAAGGGGGAAGAGATGACCGGAGGCCGCAGGCGCCCCGCCCTGCTGGCGGATCTGTTCGAAGCCTTTGTCGGAGCCCTTTATCTGGATCAGGGCCTGGGGGAAGCGAGGCGGTTCCTCCAGAAGGTCGTCTTTTCCCGCATCGACGAAGCGTGGTTGTCCCGGATCGTCGACGCCAAGACGCGGCTTCAGGAGATTGTTCAGCAGGAGCGGACCGGCTCCCTGACGTACCGGATCGTCGATGAATGGGGGCCGGCCCACGACCGCCATTTCGTGGCGGAGGTTCTCCTGGACGGGCGGACGCTGGGCCGGGGGACGGGCCGCTCCAAAAAAGAAGCGGAGCAGGAAGCGGCGGCCGCGGCGTTGAAGGAGCTGGATTCCGGATTTTAGATGAAAGACCACCGAACTCGTGGAAGGTCGGTGGTTTTCCCGTTTATTGCCCGGAGGAATCCGGCGCCTTCCGGAGAAATGGGAAAAGAGGGATGTGCGATGCAAGCCACCTATGCCGATTTTGAAAAGATCGAGATGCGGGTGGGCCGGGTGGTCCGGGCGGAAACCTTTCCCCGGGCGAAAAAGCCCGCTTACCGGTTGTGGATCGATTTTGGCGCGCTGGGCGTTCGCAAGAGCAGCGCCCAGATCACCAAGTTGTACAAACCGGAGGAACTGGTCGGCCGCCAGGTGATTGCCGTGACCAATTTCCCGCCGCTTCAGGTGGCCGATTTCATGTCGGAGGTGCTCGTCCTCGGCGTGGTGCTGGAGGACGGAGGGGTGGCCCTGATCGGGCCGGACCGGGAAGTTCCTCCGGGCAGCCGGATTCTGTAGGGAAGAAGCCTTCCGGAAGGGAAGGGGGGAGAGGAGTTGTATCTGAAAAGGCTTGAAATGGTCGGCTTCAAATCCTTCGCCGATCGTTCGGAGTTGGAGTTCGTCCCGGGCGTCACCGCCATCGTGGGGCCCAACGGCAGCGGCAAGAGCAATGTGACCGACGGCATTCGCTGGGTGCTGGGGGAGCAGAGCGCCAAGCTGCTGCGCGGCGCCAAGATGGAGGATGTCATCTTCTCGGGCAGCGAGACCCGAAAGCCGGTGGGATACTGCGAAGTGTCCCTCACCCTGGACAATTCCGATCACCGGTTGAACATCGATTTTTCCGAGGTGACGATCACCCGTCGGGTGTATCGCTCGGGGGAGAGCGAATACGCCATCAACCGCCGGCCCTGTCGGCTGAAGGATATCACCGAGCTGTTCATGGACACGGGCATCGGGAAAGAAGCCTATTCGATGATCGGTCAGGGGCGGATCGACGATATTCTGAGCACCAAGTCGGAAGACCGGCGGGCCATCTTTGAAGAGGCGGCCGGGATCGTCAAATACAAAACCCGCAAGCGGGAAGCACAGCGGAAGCTGGAAGTGACGGAACAAAATCTGGAGAGAATCCGGGATCTGATCAGCGAGCTGGAAAATGCGATCGGACCCGTTTCGGAACAGGCGGAAAAAGCCCGCCGGTACAAGGAGTTGCGGTCCCGGCTTGAGCAGGCGGAAGTGGGCCTGTACGTACATAAGATTGAAAATCTCCACCGGAAGTGGCAGGAATCGAAGGAAAAGGCGGAGGAACTCGCCCGGCTGCATTTGGAGCTTTCCACCCGGCTGAGCGCCCGGGAGGCCGCCCTGGAAGAGATTCGGCTGCACCTCAGCCGCCACGAGGAGGAGCTGGACCGCCGCCAGGGCGAACTCATCCAAATCAGCGAGGAGTTGGAAAAGGCGGAAGCGCGCCGGGAGGTGGCGGAGGAACGGATCCGGAACCGGGAAGCGGCCCGAAGCGGAATCGAGTCGAGAATCCGCGAACTGGAGGAAGAGCGGGAGCGCCTGAAGGGCGAATGGGAACGGATCCGGGAAGCGTGCCGCCTCAAGCAAAAGGAACTGGAGGAGGCCGAACACAACCTCGGACGGTTGGAACAGAAAATGACCGCCGCAGGTGACGATGCCGACAGCCGCCTTCACCAGCTGAAATCCCGCATGTACGAGCGCTCCGCGGAGCTGGCCTCCCTCTCCAGCGAAGGCCGTCGCCTGGAAGAAGCCCTGGAAGAAGAGGGTCGCCGCCTGGAGGCCATGTCGCGCCAGGGCGAGGAATTGGCGAAGGACGCGGCGGGACTGGATCAAAAATCCGCCGATCTCCGGCGGGAAATGGAGCAGGTGGCGGCGGATTTGAAACAAGCCGCGGACCGCTACCGGGAGCTCAAGGGAGAGCTGGAAAAAGTGTCCGCCGATTTGGAGGCCGTCCTCGGCGAGCTCCGGCAGGCCGAGGAAGAGTGGGGCCGGCTCCGTTCCCGCCACGAGCTGATCAAGGAGATGGAGTCGGAACATGCCGGCTTTTTCCAGGGCGTCAGGGAAGTCCTCCAGGCCAGAGACCGGAACGAGCCGGGGCTTGCGGCGGTCCGCGGCGCCGTCGCGCAGCTGATCCGTGTCTCCGCCGAACATGAAGTTGCGGTGGAAACGGCCCTGGGAAGCGCCCAACAGCACCTGGTGGTCGATGACGAGGAGACGGCCCGCCGGGCGATCCGGTTTTTGAAAAAGCGGCATCTGGGCCGTGCGACCTTTCTCCCCCTCGATGTGATTCAGCCCCGCGGGCTTTTGCCGGAGGATCGCCGGCGGCTGGAGGGCGTTTCCGGATTTGTCGGAATCGCCGCCGACCTGGTCGACTGCGATGCAGAGGTTCAAAAGGCGGTCCGGTTCTTGCTGGGCCACGTGGTCGTTACCCGAACCCTGGAAGACGCCGGCGAGGCGGCGCGGCTGCTCGGTCACCGATACCGGGTGGTCACCCTGGAGGGGGACGTGGTGCACCCGGGAGGATCGATGACGGGGGGAAGCCGGCAGTCATCCAAGGCCAACCTGTTGAGCCGTTCGCGCCAGCTGGAGGAGCTGGAGCGGGAATTGGCCCGTCTCGGCGAAAAGCGGGATGCCCTTCGTCGCCGGGCGGAAGAGCTGAAGCGCCTGCGGGAGGATGTGGAGGAGCGGCTGGTTTCGGTCCGGGAGCGGGGGGAAAACCTCCGCCTGCGGGAACAGGAGCTGAAGGGGCGCGAGCGGGAACTGGCCGCCGAACGCCGGGCCCTGGAGGAGCGAATCGCGGGCAACCGGTCGGACCGGGAGGAAGCCCGGCTGCGGAAGGCGCGCTTGGAGGAGGATCTCAGGGAGTTGTCGAAGCGGCGCGCGCAGCTGGAACAGGAGCAGAGGGACGCAAGCGAGCTGCTTCGGGATTTGGAAAGGGAGGCGGAGCGACGCGCGCGAGAAAAGGGGGAAACCGACCGCCTTCTGACCGAAGGGAAGGTGGCGGTGGCCCGTTTGACCCAGGAAGTGTCCAACCTGGAGGAGAACGCGGAACGGGCCCGTCGGGAGGTCGCCCGGATCGAGGAACAGCTGATCCGTTCCCGGGAGGAAATGGAAAGTTTGGAGGCGGAGATCCGGTCGCTTCGCCAGGAGGTGGCCCGCCTGCTGGAACAGGTCTCCGAACTGCGGGAAGCCAAGGCCGCGGCCCAGGAGCGGCACGCCGAGGTCCGGAAGGAGCGGGATCGGCTGTACGGCGAACGGGAGACCGGCGAGGGGGAAGCCCGCGAACTGCGGAAATCCCTGCGCCGGCGGGAGGAGGAATTGCGCCAGCTGGAGGTGCGGGTCAACCGGCTGGATGTGGAGCTGAATCACCTGCTGCAAAAGCTGGCGGAGGAATATGAGATGAGCTTCGAGTTGGCGCGCCGCCGATACGGCGTTCCGGAGGATCCCGTCGCCGCCGAAAGGGAGGTTCAATCCCTCAAGCAGAGCATCGCCGCCCTCGGCGAGGTGAACCTGGGGGCGATCGAGGAACACCGGAGGCTGACGGATCGCCTCTCCTATTTGAAGGAACAGCAGCAGGACCTCGTCCAAGCGAAAAACACGCTGTATGAGGTGATCCAAAATATCGATACGGAGATGGCGCGCCGCTTTTCGGAGGGCTTTGAGGCGATCCGGCGGGAGTTTCAGGAAGTGTTTCGCCACATGTTCGGCGGCGGCCGGGCCGATCTTTACCTGACGGAGCCGGAGAATCCCCTGGAGACGGGAATCGATATCGTGGCGCAGCCCCCGGGAAAAAGGCTGCAGCACCTGAGCCTGCTGTCCGGGGGGGAACGGGCCTTGGCGGCGATCGCCCTCCTGTTTGCGGTCCTGCGCGTCAAACCGGTGCCCTTCTGCGTGTTGGACGAGGTGGACGCCGCCCTGGATGAAGCCAATTTGGCCCGTTTTGTCCGTTACCTGCGGGATTTTTCCCGGAACACCCAATTCATCGTGATCACCCATCGGAAACAGACGATGGAAGGCGCCGATGTTCTGTACGGCATTACGATGGAGGAATCGGGGATTTCCAAGCTGGTTTCGGTCAAACTGGAGGATGTGGCGGAAGAAAGCGCCGTGACAGCAAAGGGATGAAACGGGGGATCAAGCATGAGCTTTTTTAAGCGGTTGAAGGAACGGGTGTCCCGCACGACGGAATCGGTCACCCAAGCCTTTGTATCGGGGCTGAGCAAGACGAGCAATTCCCTCGTGGGCGCGATGGACGATCTCTTCCGGCGGAGCAAGATCGATGAGGAGATGTACGAGGAACTGGAGGAGATTCTGATCGGCGCCGACGTGGGAGTGACCACCACGATGGAGCTGACCGATCGGTTGCGCCGGGAAGTGAAGGAGCGGAAAATCAAGGATCCGCAGGAGCTGAAACCGCTCCTGTCGGAGATTTTGTCCGATCTCCTTCGCGGTGACGAAGGGGATTTGAAGATGAACCTCGCCCGGGAAGGTCTTTCGGTTCTCCTCTTTGTGGGCGTGAACGGCGTGGGCAAGACGACGACGATCGGGAAGCTGGCCCACAAGTTGAAGGAGGAGGGAAAGAAGCCCCTGTTGGCCGCCGGAGACACCTTCCGCGCCGGGGCGATCGAGCAGCTGGAGATCTGGGGGAAGCGGGTCGGCGCCGATGTCATCAAGCATCAGGCGGGGGCGGACCCCGCGGCGGTGATCTACGACGGCATCCAAGCCGCCCGTTCACGCCGAGCGGACGTTCTTCTGTGCGACACCGCCGGCCGCCTGCAAAACAAGGTGAACCTGATGGAGGAGCTGAAAAAGGTGCACCGGGTGATCCGGCGGGAAGTGCCCGATGCTCCCCATGAAGTCCTCCTGGTTCTGGATGCCACCACCGGGCAGAACGCCATCCAGCAGGCGAAAACCTTCCGGGAAGCGGTGGGGGTGAGCGGCATCATTCTGACCAAGCTGGACGGCACCGCCAAGGGCGGAATCGTCGTCGCCATCCGCCGCGAGCTGGGGATTCCCATCAAATGGGTCGGGCTGGGGGAAAAGGTGGAGGATCTGCAGCCCTTCGACCCGGACCAGTTCGTACACGCCCTCTTTGCCGATTCGATCCGGGAGGAAGAAATGCGGGCCGAGTGACGGCCGTCCTCCGGGGCGGGAAATGGGCGAAGGAAGCTGTCGACGGGGGCGATGGCTTGTTACGACTTTTTCGGCAAGCCCCCGACGGCTCCTCCCGATCCGTTGTCTGTCGCCCAGACTTTTTTGCGAACCGAAAGATAAGGGTCCTGTCCGCTTGGCTCCCTTCCGCGGGACGCATGACGGGAACGGTTTAAAACCACCTGAGGGAATGGTCGGGACCGTCGCGAACAGTATTATTATTGGGATGATCATGGGGGACAGAAGTCCTTTCCACGACAACACACGACCGGCAATTTCCAAACATGTCCGGTCGTGTGTTGTTGTCAATAAAAGGGATGGATCACACAAGCCAAGGGTGATTTTTTGCAGTTCACGTTTTTTTAATTGGGAGTTTTAAATGATCATGAAAGAGGATAAGATCACTTTGGAGCTTTCCAAAAAAGAGGCGATTGGATTTTTCGATCGGCTTTGCCGGTTGAATGAATCGGAAATCATCTCTTTGAGGATCCAGCTGAACCGGGTACTGTGGGGGATATGGGATGCAGCTTGAATCGGCGCTCGCAGAGCCCTTCAGCCCCGATTATCGCGATATGCGCGCCGCGGCACGGGAGAAAATCCGCGATGCGGCGGGATGAGGACGCGAAGGAAAATGGAGAGTTCTTCATGCCCAAAAGGGAAAAAACAAGATTGGGGAACCGAGGCCATGCGGGGATCGGGCAGGAGCATAAAATTTTTCCTCGGCGAAAGCCGCGCCGGAAGCTGCGGCAAAGGCGGGACGATTCCAGAGGCCAGGCAACCTGACGGAGTATGTGCAAGCTGTGCTTTTCGGATGACCGTGCGCGATGCCGGTATTGGCCGCAATGCAATGATTCGGCTTCCGGAACCACGGGGGTTGGACATTCCCGAGGACATGCGCCCGATGAGGTCGACACGCTGAAAAGCGGGTTCTGTATGGGATTTAGGAAATTGGAAGTTCTATTTGCGGAGCACCGAAATTGTCGAATGGGATTGAATATGCCGGGGTTGGCTTAAGATGCAAGATCCCCCGCGGAGGATGATGCGTCGGAACGGGATTGTGATTGAGCCCTTACGAAGGTTCCCGGTTCGTTTTATTGAGAATGTTCAAAGGCGCAAAAATTCCCCCAAAAAACCGCTGCCCAAAAGGAAATCTTGCGATCCGGATCAATGGGCCCCTCCGGTTTGATGGAGGATTGTTCGAAGCATACGGGATCCGCCGGAAGATCATGCCCATTGTTCGGGGTTGAAGGAACGGTTCATCCGGGGCGGATGAGATGGAGGATTGCGCTGCTGAATCCGGTCGACTGATGGAATGGCACGAGGAAGTTTTCAGCTTAGCGAAAATCCGCGATGGCCTGTCGGAGAGGATTGGCCAACCGGCCCCGATGGGACGCGGGATTGCCGCGGATCATCACGCTTCGGGCTGTTTCGCGCCCCTCGGCCCGAGAAGGAGGAGGTCTTATGCTTCAAATCAAAACATACATTTACGCCCCATTCGGCCCGAAGCAGGCGGCTCAGAAAATCCCGATCGATGATATCGATGCGTTGAAAAGGGCGGCCCCCTATATGGATTTAATGAAGCTGGAAGGATATATCGATCTTTCCTATTATGGGACTCCGATAATGGACGATAGTCTGACCGATTTGATCTTCTTTACCTGGGACGAGATGCTTCGCGCCATCCGATCCGTTGTGGAAACGGGGCGCGGGTGCGTGGGATTTTGGTGGGACGTCAAGGCGATATGCCTGAAACAGACGAATCCCCGCTTCCTTTTGTTGAAAGTGAGCGGCAAGGGATGGTTGTTGCCAAAAGATGAGCTGTTGACGGTTTTGGTCGATGGGGCCATCCAGTTTTTTCAGGGGATGTTCAGCGTGTTCAGCAGATACAAAAGGGATTACGAGGCTTGTTTGCAGTTGAAGGAGTGGCTCATTCGGGAGAGGCACATATAAGCGGTTTCGGGGCATCGGTGCCGGCGGAACGGACATCAGGCCGACTTTCAAGGAAAACATCTTGACACCCGCGTTTGGTTTCTATATGATGAGGTACTGTAGGCCTCCGCTGCCGAGGTGACGGCCATGCTGGAGAAGACCACCCGGATCAATCTGCTTTACGACTTTTACGGACCGCTGCTGACGGAAAAGCAGCGGAAGATGCTGGAGCTCTACTTTCACGAGGATTGGTCCTTGGGGGAGATTGCAGGACACTACGGAATCTCCCGCCAGGCGGTCTATGAAGCGGTGAAGCGGGCGCAGGACGTGATGTTTGATTTGGAAAACCGCCTAGGCCTTTTGGAGAAGCACCGCAGAAGACGGGAGATCGCGGAGGAAATGTTGCGCCGGCTCGAGGAGATTCCGGAAGGGAAACGGGTGGCGGAGCCGTTCATCAAGCAGCTGTTGGACCTGGACTGACCGGTTGGCAGAAGGATTTCGCCGGACGGGAGGCGAACAGATGGCTTTTGAAGGGTTGTCCGAACGGTTGCAGGCCGTCCTCGGAAAGTTGCGCGGCAAGGGCAAGGTGACGGAGGCGGACGTCAAGGCGGCCATGCGCGAAGTGCGCCTTGCCCTTTTGGAAGCCGATGTAAACTTCAAAGTGGTGAAGGAATTCATCGACCGCGTCCGGGAACGGGCGGTCGGCCAAGAGGTGTTGAAAAGCCTGACCCCCGGTCAACAGGTGATCAAGGTGGTCAACGAAGAGTTGACCCGTCTGATGGGTGGGGAGCAGAGCAAGCTGACCTTTTCCCCTTCCCCGCCCACGGTGATCATGATGGTCGGGCTGCAGGGGGCCGGGAAAACCACCACCGCCGGAAAGTTGGCCCTTCATCTGAAAAAACAGAACCGCCGCCCCATGTTGGTGGCCGGAGACGTCTACCGTCCGGCCGCCATCCGCCAGCTGGAAGTGCTGGGGCAGCAGATCGACGTGCCGGTTTTCTCCCTGGGCGACAAGGAAAGCCCTGTTCGCATCGCCGAGGAAGGCGTGAAGCGGGCCCGGGAGGAAGGGTGTGACACGGTCCTGATCGACACCGCCGGCCGGCTGCACGTCGACGATGCGATGATGGAGGAGCTTGCGTCGATCAAAGAATCCGTCAATCCCCGGGAAATCCTGCTGGTGGTGGACGCGATGACCGGTCAGGATGCCGTCAACGTCGCGGAACAGTTTCACAACCGGCTGGGTCTGACCGGCGTGGTGCTCACCAAGCTGGACGGAGACACCCGGGGGGGTGCCGCGCTGTCCGTCAGGGCGGTGACCGGTTGCCCGATCAAGTTTGTGGGAACCGGGGAAAAGATGAACGCCCTCGAACCCTTCCATCCGGACCGGATGGCTTCGCGCATCCTGGGGATGGGCGACGTGCTCACGCTGATCGAGAAGGCCCAGGCGGCCGTCGACGAAGAGCGCGCAAGAGAGCTCGAGCGGAAGATGCGCACGCAGCAGTTCACCTTTGACGATTTTCTGGAGCAGCTGCAACAGGTCCGCAACATGGGCCCCCTCGACGAAATCCTCGGGATGATTCCGGGCCTGAGCCAGGCGAAGGAACTGAAAAACCTGCAGGTGGATGAGAAGCAGCTGAGCCGGGTGGAGGCGATCATCCGGTCGATGACGCCCCAGGAGAAGCAGCATCCGGAAATCCTCAACGCCAGCCGCCGTCGCCGGATCGCCCGGGGAAGCGGCACTTCCATCCAGGAAGTGAACCGGCTGATCAAACAGTTTGAGAACATGAAAAAAATGATGAAGCAGCTTTCGACGCAGGGAAAAGGCGGCAAGAAAAAGTGGAGAAGAGGGGGATTTCCCTTTCCTTTCCGCTGATGCCGGGACTTTGTAAAGGAGGTGAGAGGAGATGGCCGTTCGAATTCGCCTGAAGCGCATGGGAGCCAAGAAAAAGCCCTTCTACCGGGTGGTGGTGGCGGATGCCCGCTCGCCCCGGGATGGCCGGTTCATCGAGGAGATCGGATATTACAATCCGCTCACGGATCCGGCTCAGATCAAGATCGACGAGGAAAAAGCCCTCAAGTGGCTGGCGACGGGCGCACAGCCGTCCGACACGGTGCGCAGCCTGTTCCGCAAGGCGGGAATTCTGAAAAAGGTCCACGAAGCGAAGTACCAGAAGTAATTCCCGCAGGCCAATAAACAGGGGGGATTCCCATGGAAGAGCTGATCCGGGTGATCGCCCAGGGACTGGTGGATCACCCGAATCAGGTCAGCGTCGTCAAGCGGGAAGGGGAGCGGGCCGACGTGTACCAGTTGTCCGTCGCCCCTGAGGACATGGGCAAGGTGATCGGCAAGCAGGGGCGTGTGGCCAAGGCCATCCGCACCGTCGTCAGCGCGGCTGCGGGAAAGGACGGGAAACGCGTCGTGGTGGAGATCGTCTGAGGGCGGTCTTCGCGCTTCCCGCCCGGCAAATCCGGGTTTGCAAAGAAGAAGACTGGCTGCAAGGGAAGGGAATGCGGGTGATGAACCAGCCGGAGTGGCTCAAAGTCGGCCAGATCGTTGGAACACACGGGATTCGCGGTGAAGTCCGGGTGATTTCCCGGACGGATTTTCCGGAAGAACGCTTTTCGCCCGGCGTCCGCCTGATGCTTCGCCACCCGCGCCTTGAAAGTCCCGTTCCCCTGACGGTGGAACGGAGCCGTCCGCACAAGCGGGTCCTTTTGATCAAGTTCCGCGAGTGGAACAACATCAATGACGCGGAGCCCTACAAGGGCGGCGAGTTGGTGGTGGAGGGATCCGAAGCGTTGGATCTGGATGAGGGAGAGTACTATTTTTACCAGATCATCGGGTGCGAGGTGGTCACCACCGAAGGGGAGCGGGTCGGCGTGGTGGAAGACATCCTCCAGCTGCCCGCCAACGATGTGTGGGTGGTCCGACCGGATGGAGGAGGCCGGGACATCCTGATCCCCTACATCGATGATGTGGTCCGGCGGGTCGACCCGGAGGCGGGACGCGTGACGATCCGCTGGATGGAAGGGTTGAGATGAGGTGGCACAAATACGGTTTGATGTGCTGACGCTGTTTCCGGAGATGTTTTCCGGCTTCCTCTCCACCAGCATCATCGGAAGGGCGCGGGAAAAGGGATTGATCGCCGCGGAAGTGATCGATTTCCGGCAGTTCAGCACCGACAAGCACCGCACGGTGGACGACACCCCCTACGGCGGAGGGGGAGGAATGGTGCTGAAACCGGAGCCGATCTTCCGGGCGGTGGAGCATCTATTGGCCGATGAGAGCGAAAAACCGCCCATCCTGTTGATGTCCCCCCAGGGGAAGCCGTTCACTCAACGGAAGGCGGAGGAGCTGGCCCGTCACCGTCGACTGGTCCTGATCTGCGGCCATTATGAAGGATTTGATGAACGGATCCGGCAACACCTGGCCACCGAGGAGCTTTCGATCGGGGACTATGTGTTGACCGGAGGGGAACTTGCGGCGATGGTGGTGATCGACTGCGTCAGCCGCCTCATACCCGGAGTGTTGGGCAACGAATCCGCGGCGGCGGAGGATTCCTTTTCCATGGGACTTTTGGAATATCCCCAGTACACCCGTCCGGCCGATTTCCGGGGATGGAAGGTACCCGAGGTGCTGCTCTCCGGAAATCACCGGAAAATCGAGGAGTGGCGCCGGAGAGAGTCTCTTCGGCGCACCTGGGAGCGCCGGCCGGATCTTCTGGAGCATGCCGAATTGACCGAGGAGGATCGGGCCTACCTAAGGCGTTTGGAGCAGGAGGGCAAACCTCCTTCGGATTGAGTTCCCACTGCGCCTGTGATAAAATATGCATTGTTTTAAAGTGCTTTCACGGTCGGTCGGGCGCGCACTGTTTGCGTGGAAGGAGGGAGAGAGATGCATCCGATTGTTCGGGAAGTGACGAAGGAGCAGCTTCGAAGCGATATCCCCGAATTCAAGGCGGGTGACACCGTCCGCGTGCACGTCAAGGTGCTCGAAGGTCAGCGCGAACGGATTCAGGTGTTCGAGGGCGTCGTCATCCAGCGGCGGGGAAGCGGCATTTCCGAAACCTTCACGGTGCGGAAAGTTTCCTACGGGGTTGGTGTGGAACGCACATTCCCCCTGCATTCCCCACGGATTGACAAAATCGAAGTGGTGCGCCGAGGGAAAGTTCGCCGTGCCAAACTGTTCTACCTGCGGAAACTGCAGGGGAAAGCGGCCCGGATCAAAGAAGTGCACCGCTGATGCGCGCAGGAAAAAAGGGCTTGAATTTCAAGCCCTTTTGTTTCACGTTTTGAAACCAGAAAATTGGGATGTTGAGAGGTCAGGAGGAGCTTCATGGAACCGTACGTTCCCCGTTCCGCCAGGCACCGCAAAAAAGGCGGAAATGAGGCGTGGGAATGGGTGCAGGCCCTGGTTATCGCCTTTATCCTGGCGTGGATCATCCGCTCGTTTGTGTGCGAACCTTTTCACGTTTCCGGTCCGTCAATGCGGGAGACGCTTCATGACGGTGACCTGGTGCTGGTCAACAAACTGGTGTACAAGCTTCGCGAACCGAAGCGCGGCGAAGTGATCGTATTCGATTATCAGAAGGAAAACCGGGATTACATCAAGCGGGTGATCGGCCTTCCGGGCGACATCGTCGAGGTGCGCAACGGCAGGGTTCTGGTCAATGAAAGGAGCATACCCGAACCGTACATAAAACCGGGCACTCCGACTTCCGACATGCCTCCCACAAAGGTTCCCGAGGGGCACCTTTTCGTCATGGGGGACAACCGCGGGAACAGCAGCGACAGCCGGGACATCGGACCGGTGCCGATCGACTGGGTGGTGGGGAGGGCGGACCTCGTCTTTTGGCCGTTGACGGATTTTGGCTTGCTGTGGTGACGGGTGATGAACATGACGATCCAGTGGTTTCCCGGCCATATGGCCAAGGCCCGCCGACAGGTGGAAGAAAAAATCAAAATGGTGGACGTGGTGCTGGAGCTGTTGGATGCGCGCCTTCCCCAGTCCAGCCGGAACCCCTTGATCGATCGGCTGGTGGGTGACCGTCCCCGAATCGTGTTGATGATGAAAAGCGATTTGGCGGATGAAGCCGTCACCGATGAATGGGTCCGGTTTTTCCGCGGACGGGACGTCGAGGCGGTGCCCATCGATGCCGAAAACCGGCGCCAGATCGCGGAGATTCCCCGGGTCGCAGGCCGCCTGTTGGAAGAGAAAAAGTCGGCCCTGGAGCGGAAGGGCATCCGTTTCCGACGGATCCGCGCCATGGTTCTGGGCATTCCCAATGTGGGAAAATCGACGCTGATCAACCGTTTGGCGGGCCGCAGCGCCGCCCGGACGGGCGACCGTCCCGGGGTGACCCGGGGGCAGCAGTGGATCCGGGTCGGGAACACCATGGAGATCCTGGACACTCCCGGAATCCTGTGGCCCAAACTGGAAGATCCCCGCGTCGGACTTCGCTTGGCCGCCAGCGGTGCGATCCGGGAAGAGATTTTGCCCCTGGAGGAAGTGGCCGCTTTTCTGCTTCGATACTTGCGCGGGCGTTACCCCGATCGCCTTCGGGAACGGTACCGGTTGGAGGATCTTCCCCCGGCCGAAGGGGCCGACCTGCTGGAGGAGGTGGGCCGACGCAGGGGATGCGTGGCAAAAGGGGGAGTCATCGACCGGGAAAAGGCGGCGGAGATCGTTCTTCGCGATTTTCGCTCGGGACGCTTTGGCCGCGTTTCCCTGGAACGGCCCGCAGATTGGCTGGAGGACGGGGAGGGAACATCGGATGAAAGTGCGGGGAACGATCCGGGAAATTGAGGAGTGGCTCGCCGGAGGTTCCGGCGTATCCCGCGCGGTGTTGGAGGAACTGCTGCGGGATCCCCGGGCGGGCGTGCGCCAAATCGCCCTTCGCCATCTTCGGAAATTGGAACGGATGGAGCGGGAGGCCGCCCGCCTCGAAAGGATGTGGCAGACGGAGCGTACATACTGGGCGAAGGGCTATGGGGCGGTCGCCGGATTGGACGAAGCCGGTCGCGGTTGCCTCGCCGGTCCCGTGGTGGCGGCGGCGGTGATTCTTCCGGAAGATTTCGATGTTTCCGGCTTGAACGATTCCAAACAGCTGAGCCCTGCGGAGCGGGAAGAGCTCCGGGGACGGATCGACCGGGAAGCGACGGCCGTCGGGATCGGCATGGCGGACGTGGAGTACATCGATGCCCACAACATCCTGCAGGCCACCTATGAAGCGATGCGGAGAGCGGTTTCGAATCTTCCGGCCCCGCCGGACGCGCTCCTGGTGGACGCCTTGACCGTTCCCGGCCTGGCGATTCCTCAACAGGCGATCATCAAGGGGGACAGCCTCAGCCACTCCATCGCCGCGGCCTCCATTGTGGCCAAGACGGAGAGGGACCGGTGGATGGAGGCGGCGGCCGCCCGCTATCCCGAGTACGGCTTTGACCGGAACAAGGGGTATGCGACACCCGACCACTTGGCCGCGCTCGATCGTTGGGGACCGTGCCCCCTTCACCGCCGCAGTTTCGCACCCGTCCGGGAACGGCTGCAGGGATCGCTTTTCCCGGAGCGGTCGATGGGGTGATCTTCATGCGGGAAGGAGGCGATCCCCGGCGGGAGACCGGACGCATCGGGGAGGAATGGGCCCGGCGTTTCCTCGAATCCAAGGGATGGAAGATCCTGGACACCAACTGGCGCACCCGCTGGGGGGAATTGGATATCATCGCTCTGGCGGAAGGACAGGTGATCGTGGTCGAGGTGCGGACGACGCGGGGAACCCGGTTCGGATACGGCCATGAATCGGTGGACATTCGCAAGAGGCGGCAGGTCCGCCGGCTTGCCCTTCGCTATCTTCAGGAAAAAGGGCTGCATCATCTGCCGGTCCGCTTTGACGTGATTTCCGTCCTGCTCGGCGGGGACAACCGGCCGAAAAACCTCCGTCACCTGGAGGGCGCCTTTTAAAAAGGGGCCTTAAAAAGCCCCCCTTCGCGAAAGCGGAGGGGGGCAATTTGTTCCGGGACCGCGATGTTTCACACGGCCTTGGAATAGCTTTCCAGAAGGCGCCGGTACAGTTCGTCCCCGCCGATGTGGATGTGCAGGGCCACGTCGTCATTGCCGATATTTTGCCACTGATAAAACTGCTGGAACACCAAGTAGATGCATTTTTTCACTTCGGGATGGGGATAGCGCTTCAAGTCGACGAACAGGCTGTAAAGATCCGGTTCGTCCACCAGATGGGGGGTGACTTTCATTCTCTTCAGCGTTTGTTCCAAGCCCTTCAGCATCCAGCTCATCCACATGGGACGGGCGTTTTTCTCCTGGGAATCGAAGTATAGGCTGAAGCCCATCATCGGATACCGGTGGATGTCCGTTTCCGTGTAGGTGGATTTTCCCTCGCTTTTGGAGTCGTAAAGGAAAAATTCAATATGTACTTGAAAATGCTCTTCTTCTGCTCCCCGATCAACGCTCCTGGCCCGTTCCGCCCTTGGGCGATTGTCCATTTGCTCATCGCGGGGTTCCGGATCCGCCGGATGCTCCTCCTTTTCGGAAGCATGCCGATCCCTTTGGATGAGCAGGCGCTTAAAAAGAGATATCACGGAAACCACCTCTTTTTCAATGTTCGGCCAGGGTTGTCCCGTTCGACTCCGTCCTTTCCCGGGGGTCGAAGAGGGGCTGTCACCGGGTTTTTTCAGAGTTCCTACATCTATAACACTAATATAGTACATTTTTGTGGTTTGTGCCATCAACCTTCAATTTTCTTAAGCGGATTCCCATTTTTCCGGCTAGGGCGGATACTCAGAAAACGAAGCCGAAATGTGATAATCTAAAATTGATGAAGGGAGGGACGCCATTGGCTCTGTCTGACGACCGGTTGGAAGATCTGACCGCGATTTTCGGGAGGGATCGGGTCGTTCGGGAAGCACCGGAGGGAACCCTGTGGGGATCCTCGACGGGGCCTGTCGTGTATGCGGAATCGGAGGAAGAGGTCCAAAGGGCGGTCCGATGGGCCGCCGAGAAAAAGGTGGCGATCGTTCCCCGGGGAAGGGGAGCCTATGCCGGGTACGGCCACCCGGTGAACCGGGACTTCATCATCCTTTCCCTTGAACGGATGGACGGCGTGCTGGAACACTCGGCCGGTGATCTGACGGTCACGGTGAGGGCGGGAACCACTCTGTCCGCTTTAAGGGAGCACTTATCCAGAAGGGATCAGTTTCTCCCCCTGGATCCGCCCCGGCCGGAACTGACCACGGTGGGTGGGGCGGTGGTGACGGGGATGACCGGACCCAAGCGCCTCAAGTACGGCACCGTGCGGGATTGGGTGCTCGGCCTGCGGGTGGTCCTCGCCGACGGACGGGTGATCCGAACCGGCGGAAAAGTGGTGAAAAATGTGGCCGGATACGACATGAACAAATTGTTTGTCGGGTCGCTGGGCACCCTGGGGATCATCACCCAATGCACCTTGAAATTGCGTCCGGTTCCCCCCGTGGAAATCCTGATTTTTCTGGAAGCGGACGATTGGAAAGCGGTGTACCGCCTGAGCCGCCGCCTGCTGGATTCCTCCTTGGAGCCTGCGGCGGTGGAGGCGATCAACGGCGGAGCGATCCGTCTGTTTTCCGAAGATTGGAGCGCCCCCTGCGGCTTGATGGTCGGGTTTGAGGATGAGCGCCCGGCGGTGGAGATGCAGTGGGACCGGGTGAAGAGCTGGGCGGAGGAGGAGGGGCTCCGTTTGCGCTTTGTATTGGAAGGAGAAGATGCCGCCGAAGGTTGGCGGGTGTTGGGGCAGTCGTTTCCCTGCGCCTCCGATTCGTCGGATGGCGAGGTGGCGGTGGCGGTGAAAGGCATCACTCTGCCCGACCGGGTGACGGAAATGCTCGGAGCGGTGGACGAGGTGTCCACAAAGGGCGATCTGCAGGTGGCGGCCCACGGAGGTACGGGAACCGGGGTGATCCGGGCGGTGTTCCGGGCGCCGACGGAGAGGCTGGAGGCGCTCACCGCCGCCTTGAAGCGGCTGCGGGAGCGGTTCGAGGAGCCGGGGGGTTATCTGGTGCTGGAGCAGGCACCGCTTGAAGTGAAGGAGCGGGTTCCCGTATGGGGACGGCCGCCCGGCGGGCTTTTCCTGATGCGCCGGCTCAAGGAGCGCTTCGATCCCGACGGCCGGTTCAATCCGGGACGCTTTGTGGGAGGGATGTGAAATGGCTGCGGTCACCGGCTATCCTTATCCGGATCCCCCGGACGAGGAGAAATGGTCTGTCTGCATTCACTGCGGGATGTGTCTCGACGCCTGTCCCACCTATCAAGTGGAAAAGCTGGAACACCAGTCGCCGCGGGGGCGGGTGCATCTGATCAAGGCAGCGGGCGAAGGGCGGATCGCGCTGGATGAGGGATTGTACGACCCGGTTTTTCAGTGCCTCGATTGCCGCGCCTGTGAAACGGCCTGCCCTTCCGGCGTGCAGGTGGGTTCCCTCATCGAGGCGGCGCGCGGGCAGCTGTATCAGGCGATGCCGCCCCGCGGCTGGAAGGGGATGGTCGGCCGCCTCTTCCTGCGGCACATCTTTCCCCATCCAAAGCGGCTCCATTTTCTCGGAAAATTGCTGAGGTTTTATCAGCGCTCGGGCCTGCAGGCGGCGGCCCGGAAGCTGGGACTCCTTTCGCTTTTGCCCGGCCACCTGCGCGGAATGGAAGCGGCGCTGCCGGAGATCCCCGAATCCCCCTCTCGGAAGCGCCTTCCGAAGGTGTCTCCCGCCCGGGGAGAGCGAAAGTACCGGGTGGCTTTGCTGACGGGTTGCGTGATGGATGTGGTGTACGGCGGAGTCAATGAGGCGACGGTCCGGGTGCTGACGCGCAACGGATGCGAGGTGGTGATCCCGGAGGGGCAGCGCTGCTGCGGGGCCCTGCAGGTCCACGCCGGAGATCGCGAGACGGCCAAGAAGCTGGCCCGGCAAAACATCGACGCCTTCCTCGAGGCGGGGGTGGACCGGGTGATCGTTAACGCCGCCGGTTGCGGTTCCGCGATGCAGGAGTATGGGGAGCTTTTGGCCGGGGATCCGGAGTACCGGGAAAAGGCCGCCCGGTTTGCCGCCATGGTGCAGGATGTGTCCGCTTTTCTGGATGAAATCGGCTATGAGCCGCCTTCCGGAAGAGTGGAGGGGACCGTCACCTATCACGAAGCATGCCATCTGGCCCACGGTCAGCGGGTGAGGCAGCAGCCGCGGAAACTGCTGAAGAGCGTTCCCGGCCTCACCCTGGTGGAGATGCCCGACGCGGCCCGCTGCTGCGGCAGCGCGGGGGTCTACAATCTGACCCACCCGGACATGGCGGGCCGACTGCTGGAGAAGAAGGTGGACGACATTCCCGAAGGGGTCGATTACGTGGCCATGGGAAATCCCGGATGCATGCTGCAGATCGCCATGGGAATCCGGAAGCGCGGCGGCCGGGAGCGGGTGGTGCACACGGTGGAGCTGCTGGATGAGGCCTACCGGCGGGAGGAGGCGCCGGAGGAGGAAGCGGCCGCCGTCGCGGAGGCTCCCGCCGGGGCCGTGTCCGAAGTCCGGGATGAGGGACTGATCGAGGAGTTGATCCGCCTTCTGGGCAAGGATGCGGTCCTTTTTAAAAAGGAGGATCTCCTCGCCTACGAGTGCGATGCGTACACACTGGAGAAGGCGCTGCCCCGCGCCGTCGTATTTCCCAGGAACACCGAGGAGACGGCCGCCGTGGTCCGCCTGTTGAACCGGCGGAAAATCCCCTTCATCCCGCGGGGAGCGGGAACGGGGTTGAGCGGCGGGGCCACCCCCCGGGGCGGGGAAGTGATCATCAGCCTGGCCCGGATGAACCGGCTCCTCTCCGTCGATTTGCCCAACCGGCGCGCCGTGATCCAGCCCGGTTACATCAACCTGCACCTGACGCAGGCGGTGGCGGATCAGGGATATTACTACGCCCCCGATCCCTCCAGCCAGCAGGCCTGCACCATCGGCGGGAACGTGGGGGAAAACGCCGGAGGCGCCCACTGTCTCAAGTACGGGGTGACCACCAACCACGTGTTGGGGCTCAAGGTGGTATTGCCCGACGGGGAAGTGACGGAGCTGGGCGGGTTGCCGGACACGCCGGGGTACGATCTGGTGGGCCTGTTTGTGGGTTCCGAGGGAACGATGGGCATCGTCACGGAAATCACCGTCCGGTTGATGAAGCAGCCGGAAGGCGTCCGCACAGTGCTGGCCCTCTTTGACCGGGTGGAGGACGCCAGCGAGGCGGTATCCGACATCATCGCCGCGGGAATCCTGCCCGCCGCCCTGGAGATGATGGACGCCCTGGCCATCGAGGCGGTGGAGAAGGGGACGTTCCCCGTGGGTTATCCCGAGGGTGTGGAAGCGGTGTTGCTGGTGGATGTGGACGGGGTGGAAGCGGGCCTGGAGGAGCAGATCCGGAGGATCGTCGAGGTCTGCCGGAAGCACCGCGTCCGCGAAGTGCGCCCCGCCGCCTCGGAGGAAGAGCGGGCCCGCTGGTGGGCCAACCGGAAAACCGCCTTCGGAGCGGTGGGAACCCTCTCTCCGGATTATCTGGTGCAGGACGGAGTGATTCCCCGGAGCCGGCTGCCGGAAGTGCTGGCCCGGATCGCGGAGATCGGCAAGGAAAAAGGGGTACGCATCGCCAACGTTTTCCATGCCGGCGACGGCAACCTGCATCCCCTGATCCTGTTTGATTCCCGGGTTCCCGGCGAAACGGAGAGGGCCGTTCAGGCCGGATCCGCCATCCTGAAGGTGTGCGTCGACGCGGGCGGCAGCATTACCGGGGAACACGGGGTCGGACTGGAAAAGCGGGAAGAGATGAAATATCTCTGGACCGAGGAAGAGCTGGAGGTTCAACATGCCGTCCGCGAAGTGTTCAACCCGGAGGATCTGTGCAATCCCGGCAAGATGTTGCCCCGCCCCGCCCGCTGCGCCGAGGTGAAGAGGCATTCGAAAGATTCGGCGTCCCAACAAAAGTGACCGAAAGATTGGATAAACCCGCATTTTGCAGCCGCGGCGCTGCAGGATGCGGGTTTTTTCAAACCTGACAAGTTGGGATCATGAAAAGCCCGATTATAAAAACACTTTCCCTGTTTGCAGCTCCTTTACAGATCTTCTGAATACAAGCTATTTCAAAAACATGATCTGCCAATGTAAAATGGAAGTATGAGTACGAGACATGAGCTGACAGACGAACAATGGGCTGTGATTGAGCCGCTGCTTCCCAAACC
>NZ_FOOK01000029.1 GCF_900113175.1 Planifilum fulgidum
TCCAGCCACTTTTTTAGGACATCATTCTCCAGTCGCAGCCTTTTGACTTCCCGTTCCAGGTCCTTGTACTCTTTCCGCCTCCCTCTGTGCTCCATTAGCCCAAAATTGCCCTGTTCCCGGTATTTCCGCATCCAGATCTTTAATCGCCCCACATCTTGAATCCCCAGCTCTTCAGCAATCTTTGCCTTGGGAATGCCCTGAAGCCTCATTTCCACTGCCTTCTTTTTCAGTTCAAAGCTATATGTCTTGAATTTCTGTCCTTTTCTTGCCACGAAAATCACCCCTTAAAGTAATTTTCACAGGGGTGTTTTCCTGTGTCTACTTTAAGGGGTGCACTTCAAATACCAAGGGGTGGATTTTTTGCTGCCGCGGGGCCCTCCCTTTTCGGGCTACGAAACCGCGCAGGATTTTCGGAGATCCCTGAAGCGGAGAAATGAAACAGAAAGAGGTTCAAAAGCGCTCTCCCCGGATAGCCGCCGGAGTGCCCGCCCGTTCCGCGTCGATTTTCGTCCGGGCACACGGCAGTCCGATCAGGCGGCGTACCCGCAAGCCCGTCCGAGGGGCGCATCCGGCACCGGTCTTTGCCGGATGCCCCGGGCGGCCCCCGCAGGGGCGATTCCCCCCTCGCACGTGGTTGTCAGTGCCGGCACGGCCGGCATGGCCATCGTCCCCGGGATATCCCCTGCAGCGGGAGAACCCCCGCCGTCCGAAGGAAAGAGGGCCCCCACGCATCCAGCGGCAACCCGCGACCGGATTTCACTCATCGCTGTAGGTCCGGTGCGTCGGCCTACAGGACCCACACCGAAAAAACCACGCACCGGCCGCCGGCCGAGACGGCAACCATTCCGCCGTCAACCGGGCAGACGGCGAGGCGCGGGAAGGGGATGTCCTCCGTTTGTCGCTTCGGATCGATGCCCTGCAATGCGGCTTTTCAGCCCTCCTTGCAACAAGCCGGGAAGTTCCTCCTTGCATTCTTACTCGATCACCTCAAGCTCCCCGTCCGTCCCCACCGACGCTTGTCCCCGTCCGGAGGCGGGCCGGTGGCATAGATTCTTTCCCGTCCACCGGTTGTTCCCCAAAGCTGCGTCCCCGTCCCCGAAACAAAGTAAAGCACACGGCCGTCGATGGTCAAACAGGCAAACTCTTTCCCGGATGCCGCGAAGTCCCCATGTTGTCCCCTGTGGTGCGCTTGACCCGGGATACCGTCACATTCCGTGGATCCGGTGTTCGGAGAAGGAGCCGGCGAGGAGGTCTTCATCACATTCATGGTCCAACGAATCGGGACGGAAACGGAGGCAAAAAAGGAGGTCACGCTCTCCAGTTCAAAAACGATGTTTCGGGCATGAGATTTGTTAGCGCCAGACGGCATGGGAACCACAAAAAGTTTTTTGAAGCTCCTCTTCAAACACGGGTGCTGCATGGGCAACCCCCTTCCGGTCCGGGATCCCCCGCCATTTAGAATCTCGGCGGCATGCATTTCCTCTTTCTCATCCCAATCCCATCCCGGTTCCCCGTCGGTTCGGAAACAGCAATCCCCCGTCCTCACACATTGAACCGGGCGATTTTCTTGTACAGCCGAGCCTCGCAATATTCATCGGGTAAAAACGGATCATCGCATTTGCGCGGGCAGGATGGAGCCGGAATGGCCGGCGACGATCCTTGCGGGGAACAATCGGGCATAGGATAGAGTGGGGCCCCCGGAAAGTTGGCGGGCGGGGAGGTGGCGAACGGAGCCGGCGGTGGGCCCGCAATCGCGGATATGGAAGGGAGGCGGGATAAAGCCTGCGATTCCGTTTGATCACATCAAAGGAACGGGATTGTCGGCAGGGGAGGATTGTTCCTTCTCACCCCTTTATCCGGGCGCATACTGTTCGCAAAGACGGCCGATGGTCCGTTTCGTTGCGGTCCCGCCGCGGTGATCCCTCCGGCGGATACCATCGCCGGATGACGGGAAGTGCCGGCGTTGGTCGGACCGGGACCGGATCGCCGCCGGGATGATGGGCAAGTCGCCGTTTCATGGCCGAAGATCGCCTCGTCTCATCGCCTTGCCAAAAAAAGGGGGATGATCAAAGGATCATCCCCGCGGCGGCGCCGAATCGTTACGATTTCAGGATTTCCTCGATTTTCTCCAGAACCGACTCGTCCAGCTTTACATCGATTGCCTTGACGTTTTCCACGATCTGCTCCGGACGGCTG
The DNA here is from genome assembly GCF_900113175.1 of Planifilum fulgidum. NCBI lineage: Bacteria > Bacillati > Bacillota > Bacilli > Caryophanales > Thermoactinomycetaceae > Planifilum > Planifilum fulgidum. Next base: position 2,197 of record NZ_FOOK01000029.1, read on the forward strand.
GCGCCGATCAGAGCGCTGCTGATCGACGGGAGACGGAGCACCCAGGCGAGGGCCAGCTGGGGAAGGGTGATTCCCAGTTCCTTGGCCACGCCCTCCAGTTGTTCCACCCGGGCCAGATTTTCGTCGGTCAAATAGCGCTCCACAAACTTTTTGACCTGGTCCGTCGCTGCCCGGGATCCGGCGGGCGGCTGCTGCCCCCTTTTGTACTTCCCGGTCAGCACCCCCTGGGCCAACGGCGAGAAGACGACTTGTCCGATGCCCGCCTCATCGCAGAGGGGAATCACTTCCCGTTCGATGTAGCGGTTGAACATGTTGTAGACGGGCTGGCTGGCGACGAATTTGTGAAGTCCCAGCTCCTTCTGCAGCCGGACGCCTTCGGCGATTTTGTGGGCGGGCCACTCGCTGAACCCGGCGTACAAAATCTTGCCCTGGGTGATCAGATCATCGATGGCGCGCAGTGTCTCCTCCAGATCCGTTTCCGGGTCGTACCGGTGGCAGTAGAAGATGTCCACATAGTCGACGCCCAGGGCGCGCAGGCTTTTTTCCACTTCGGAAATGATGTGTTTGCGGCTCAGTCCGCGGTCGTTTACCCCGTCGCCCACGGGCCAGAAGGCCTTGGTCGTCAGGATGTAGCTCTCCCGGGGATACGGGGCGAGGGCTTCCCCCAGCACTTCCTCCGCGGCGTGGGGAACGCTTCCGTACACATTGGCGCAGTCAAAATGGTTGATGCCCAGATCATACGCCTGTTTGACGCAGGCGATCGCCTGCTCCTTCTCGGTCACCGTCCCGTAGGTCAGCCAGCTGCCGAGCGCGATCTCCGAAACCTTCACACCGCTTTTTCCCAGACGGCGGTATTTCATGCGAATCATCCCCCACCTTTCTTTCAATTTCGGTTCCCGCAATTTTAGTATACATAATAATAAGGTTGCTTTAAATTCGGGACGTCTCCAAAGGGGGAATCTTTAAAGCGCCGCGGGCTTTTGGCGAGGAAATCATCAGTCGCAGGCTGAACGACGGTGAACATGATGGTGGAGCCAAGACTCATCACCGAGCAAACCTGCGCCTTTGACAAACCCGGGAAGTATCTGGTTCTTTGCCACGAGTATTGCGGTTCCGCCATCTCATGCAGGGAATGATTTATGTAAAAGGAGAGTGACTTTTATGTCGACGGCCGCAACGGAGACGGGGGAAACCCCGGCCAAGCACCGCTACGATGAGCGGGATCGGCGCCTGGTGCTGGCCCGCGTCGGGGTGTCTGTGGGAGCGCTTTTGATCGGCGCCATCGCCGGATTGCCCCAGGTGATGGAACGGGCGGGCAGGATCCGGCTTCCCGCGGGGATCGATTCAAGGAAGATGGGAAAAGCGGTGCGTCGTGTTCGGGCGATTCCGTTCATTTCCGGCGGGAAGGCGGGGCCTGGCCGAACAATCCCCGGTGCCGCTTCATTCGGTCCGCCGCTTGCCGAAGAAGCAGGGAATCCACCAGGCAGGGGCGGAAAGCAGATGATCAGAGACAGGCGCATTCAGGGCGGATAGGCCTTTCCGGCCGGGTGCAGCGAGTTGAAGGGAGGCTGTCCGCGCGGTTTGGGGGCCCGGCTGGCGCTGCATCCGCGCCCGTTCATGTTTCCCGGCGGAATACGGCCGTGAAGCGGCAGATGGCGTGAAATTTCCGCCTGAGGAAACCGACGCATCCATTCAAATCCCCGATTTTTCGTCATGGCCTTACAGGGGGATTGCGGCCTTTCCGCGCGCCCGCAAAGGAAATCCGTGCATCTCTTACGATGCGTTTCGTTGCCGAAAAGGGCGTCGGCCGGCGCGGAGGGGCCTGAAAATGGCGCTTTTTTCCGTTTGTTTCTGCTTGAATCGCGCGAAAAAAGGGTGGACTTTTTCGCGGCGGGTACGTATAATGATGCGTATAAATGAATTTTTATAAAGGGGAGAGCCGGTTGTGAGCAAAGGGAAAGTGGTGCTCGCCTATTCGGGCGGATTGGATACATCGGTGGCCATCAAGTGGTTGCAGGAACATTACGACATGGATGTGATCGCCGTTTCCATGGACGTGGGGGAAGGCAAGGATTTGGAGTTCATCCGGCAGAAGGCGCTGAAGGTGGGGGCCGTCAAGTCGGTGGTTCTGGACGTGCGGGAGCGGTTTGCCCGGGAATACCTGCTCCCCGCCCTTCGGGCGAACGCCCTGTATGAGGGGAAATATCCGCTGGTGTCGGCCCTGTCGCGCCCCCTCATCGCCCGCGTGCTGGTGGAAGTGGCCCGGGAAGAGGGGGCCGTGGCCGTGGCCCACGGCTGCACCGGGAAAGGGAACGACCAGGTACGTTTCGATGTTTCCGTCAGCGCCCTCCATCCGGGCCTGAAGGTGCTGGCTCCCGTTCGCGAGTGGGCCATGTCCCGGGAAGAGGAGATCGCCTACGCCAAGCGGCACGGCATTCCCATCCCCGTCGATCTGGACAATCCTTTCAGCATCGACCAAAACCTGTGGGGGAGAAGCATCGAGTGCGGAGTGCTGGAAGATCCCTGGAACGCGCCTCCGGAGGAGGCCTACGAGTGGACGAAGTCCCTGCAGGAGACGCCGGATGAGCCGGCGGAAGTGACGATCGATTTCGAGCAGGGGGTGCCGGTCGCCCTGGACGGGGAAAGGCTGCCCCTGCACGAGCTGATTTCCCGTCTCAACCGGATTGCCGGGGAACACGGCGTCGGCCGGATCGATCACGTGGAGGACCGGCTGGTGGGCATCAAGTCCCGGGAAGTGTACGAATGTCCCGCGGCGATGACCCTGCTCGCCGCCCACCGCGAACTGGAATTCCTCACGCAGCCCCGGGAGATGGCCCATTTCAAGCCGGTGGTGGAACAGCAATGGGCGCGGCTGGTGTACGAGGGGCTTTGGTATTCCCCCCTGAAGAAGGCCCTGGATGCCTTTGTCGAGGAATCCCAGAAAACGGTGACCGGAACCGTGCGGGTCCGCCTGTTCAAGGGGCATGCCACGGTGACCGGGCGCAAATCAAGCCATTCCCTGTACAATGAAAAGCTGGCCACTTATACGCCGGAGGACACCTTTGATCACCAGGCGGCCGTGGGCTTCATCAAGCTCTGGGGGCTGCCGACGCAGGTGTACGCCCAGGTCAACCGGGGAAAGGAGGAGGCCGGTGAAGAAACTGTGGGGCGGAAGGTTTACCAAGAAAACTGACCGGCTGGTGGAGGAGTTTACGGCCTCCATCGGCTTTGATCACCTTCTTTTTGAGGAGGACATCCGCGGCAGCATGGCCCACGCCCGCATGCTGGGCGCCTGCGGCATTCTCACTCCGGAGGAGTCGGAGAAAATCATCGGGGGACTCGCCAGAATCCGCGACCGGGTGCGGGCCGGCGAGATTGTTTTTTCCGTCGAGCACGAAGACATCCACATGAACATTGAAAAGCTGCTGATCGAGGAAATCGGCCCCCTCGGCGGCAAGCTGCACACGGGGCGAAGCCGCAACGACCAGGTGGCCCTCGACATGCACCTGTACGTCCGGGCGCGCACCGTGGAGATCGTGGAGCTCCTGGCCCGGCTGCAACAGGTCCTGGTGGACCAGGCGGAACGGCACGTGGACACCCTTCTTCCGGGATACACCCACCTGCAGCGGGCGCAGCCGGTGCGGCTCGCCCACCACCTGCTGGCCTATGTGTCCATGTTTCAGCGGGATGCCGAGCGGCTGATGGACAGCTACAAGCGGGTCAACACTTCTCCCTTGGGCGCCGGAGCCATTGCCGGCACCACCTTTCCCATCGACCGACGGATGGTCGCCGAGGAGCTGGGTTTCGACCGCATCTACGACAACAGCATGGATGCCGTGAGCGACCGGGATTTTCTCGTGGAATTCCTCGCCGCCGCTTCCCTGATCATGGTTCACCTCTCCCGGCTGTCGGAGGAACTGATTCTCTGGTCCAGCGAAGAGTTCGGTTACATTGAACTGGATGATGCCTTCTGCACGGGAAGCAGCATGATGCCCCAGAAGAAAAACCCGGACGTTCCCGAACTGATCCGGGGCAAGGCCGGCCGGGTGTTCGGCCACCTGATGGCCCTTCTCACCACCCTCAAGGCCCTGCCTCTCGCCTACAACAAGGACATGCAGGAGGACAAGGAGGGCCTCTTCGACACCGTCAACACCCTCACGGGCTCCCTCCGGCTGATGGCTCCGATGCTGGAGTCGATGAAGGTGAACGGGGAGAAGATGAGGAAAAGCGCGGAGGCCGGCTTTGCCAATGCCACCGATTTCGCGGACTATCTGGTAAAAAAGGGACTTCCCTTCCGCGAGGCCCACGAAGTGGTGGGGAGGATGGTTCTGTACTGCCTCCAAAACGGAAAGACCCTCGGCCAATGCTCCCTCGAAGAGTTCCGCCGCTTTACCCCCCTCGTTGAGGCGGACATCCACCGGGTGCTGTCTCCGGAGCACGTGGTGGAGTCCCGCAACATCCCCGGAGGAACGGCCCGGGAGGCCGTCCTCGAAACCCTCGCTGAAAAAAAGCGGATGGTCGCTGAAACTTTCCGTTGGGCTTCCACCGTTAATAGATAATGATGAAATCGGCCAGGAAGAAATCCCTGTCATTCCGATGATGGGGTTTCTTTCTGTTTCGTTTCAATTCAATCTTTTTCAAATGAAACTCTGGGAAAATGAAGATCAGATGCTATAATAGAATGTGAACTTCGGGGCTCGGGGAAACGGGCGGGAATCCTCGGAAGCCCCGACGGCCCGACGATCGTGGGGGGCCAGACCCGATCTTCGATATTCGCCTGTCCATGGATCGATCACTATAAATGCTTGAAGACTCTGTGCGGAAGGTGATAGCGTGATCGAAATGCACGATGTCTGGAAGGTATATCCCAACGGTGTGGAGGCGCTTCGGGGAATCGACGTGCGGATTGAACAGGGAGAGTTCTGTTATGTGGTCGGTCCCAGCGGCGCCGGAAAAAGCACCTTCATCAAGCTGATGTACCGCGAAGAAAAACCTTCCAGCGGCGTCATCCTGATCAACGGGGTGAATGTCAAACGGGTGCGGGATTGGAAGATTCCCTATCTGCGCCGGAAGATCGGGGTGGTTTTCCAGGACTTCAAACTGCTTCCCCACTTGACAGCCTACGAAAACGTCGCCTTCGCCATGGAAGCCATCGAAGCTCCGCGCCGCAAGATCCGCAGCCGGGTCGAAGAGGTCTTGGAGCTGGTGGGATTGGCGGATCGGATGGATGCACTTCCCTCCCAGCTGTCGGGGGGAGAACAGCAGCGGGTCTCCATCGCCAGGGCGATCGTCAACAATCCGGGCTTTTTGATCGCGGACGAGCCCACCGGAAACCTCGATCCGGAAAACTCCTGGGACATCATGTACCTGCTGGAGGAGATCAACGCCCGGGGAACCACTGTCGTGATGGCGACCCACAACAAGGAGATCGTCAACACGATCCGCAAGCGGGTCATCGCCATCGAGAACGGCGTGATCGTCCGCGACGAGGAGCAGGGGGAATACGGTTATGAAGATTGACACGATGTTTCGGCATGCGCGGGAGGCCTTCAAAAGTCTCCGGCGCAACACGTGGATGACCTTTGCGGCGGTCAGCGCCGTCGCCGTCACCCTGCTCATCTTCGGCTTTTTCCTCGTTTTCGCCTTCAACATCAACTATCTCGCCAAGGAATTGGACCAGCAGGTGGCCATCCGCGCGTCGATCGTGCCGGGGGCTTCCGCCGACGACATCGAGCAGCTGCAAAAGCAGATCGAACAGGACCCGGCGGTAAAATCGGTGACCTTCGTCTCCAAACAGCAAGGGCTGCAGCAATTGAAGGCCCAGTTGGGAGAGGACAGCAAGATCCTGGAGGGGTTGGAAGGGGAGGAAAACCCCCTGCCGGACACTCTGGTGATTGTTCCGCAGAATCCCCAGGGGATCGAGGAGCTGGCCAAGAAGATCAAGGCCCACAACATGATTGAGGATGAGGATCACGGCGACGGCGTGACGGACAAGTTGCTGGATTTCTCCAGCCTGGTCCGCAACGTGGTGTTGGTCTTCGGTCTCGGGCTGGCGGTGCTGGCGGCGTTCCTCATCTCCAACACGATTAAGCTGACCATTTTCGCCCGCCGCCGCGAAATCGAGATCATGCGCCTGGTCGGAGCGAGCAACTGGTTCATTCGCTGGCCCTTCTTCATCGAGGGGGCGCTCATCGGAATGCTGGGAGCCGTCTTTCCGGTGATCATTGTGCTCGCTTTCTACAAAGCCGCCTTGAATGTTCTGACGGACGGCAGTCAGTACAGCTTTATCAAAATGTTGCCCATGATGCCCCTTTCCCTGTATGTTGCGCTGTTGACCACCTTCCTCGGCGTGTTGATCGGGGTTTGGGGAAGCGTGATCTCGATCCGTCGTTTCCTGAAGGTTTGATCCACCTCCCTTCAAAGGATGGAAAATTCAGACAAGAAGGGGGCGGGAGCATTCCCATTCCTGGAAATGCCGTTGCCTGCAAGGAGGGGTTGGCGTGAGGCGGGCTCTTCATGTTGTCCTGTGCTCCCTGCTCTTCCTCTCTGCGGCGCTGCCCGCGGCGTTCGCCGAAACGAAGGAGGCGGACATCGAGGAGAAAAAAGAGGCCATCAAGGAGCGGGACAGACAAATCCTCCAGATTGAAAGGGAAAAAAAGCTGACCCTTGAGGAAAAGCAGGAATTGATGAAGCAGTTGAATGACATGAAGAGCCGCCTGACGACGCTGAATGAACAGGTGTACCGGACCGAACAGAAATTGAAGAAGAGCGAGCGGCGCCTGCGGGAGTTGGAGAAGCGGATCGAGGAACGGGAGGTCCTGTTGAAAAACCGGCTCCGCTTCCTGTACCAGCGGGGGGAGATGTTTTATCTGGAAACCCTTTTGGACTCCGATTCCTTCGGGGATTTTTTGACCCGGCTCGATCTGGTCCGGAAGCTGATCCGGGCGGATCAAAAGCTTCTGGATGCCCACAGAGAGGATCAAAAGCGGGTGGAAGCGGAAAAGGCTTCGATCGAACGGGATCTGGAGGAACGGAAGCGGCTGGCGGAGGAAGCCGGGCGGCTGCATAAGCGTTTGGTCAAAGAGTACAAGCAGTATGAAAAGCAGCTGGCCGACCTGGAAAGGCGGCAGGAGCACCTGGAGGAGATCAACGAGCGGGAACGGCAGGAACTCCATCGGTTGATCGCCCGGAAAACGAAGGAATCCGCCGAAAGGGAAAAGGGCGGGCACTCCGAAGCAAAGGACGGCAAATTTCTCTGGCCGGTAAAGGGGGGAATCCTCACCTCCGAATACGGCTATCGGCGGAATCCCGTGACGGGCGCGTACAAGCTGCACGAAGGGATCGACATCGGCGCGCCGCTCGGAACGCCGATCCGGGCCGTGGCGGAGGGGAAGGTGATTGAATCGCGCCCCGCCAGCGGTTACGGCTACATTGTGGTCATCGATCACGGAGGGCTGTCCACCCTCTACGCCCATGTTTACCCGCAGGACGTGACCGTCCGTGTCGGCCAGTCCGTAAAACGGGGGCAGATCATCGCGGCGGTGGGGAACAACGGGCAGTCGACCGGTCCCCATCTTCACCTGGAGGTCATCAAGGATGGCCGCACCGTGGACCCGAAACCCTATTTCCGTTGAGCGAATCTTCGTCTGGCGAACAGAATGTGAAACCGGGGAGAGGATGGAATGAAGCGGACGTGGTTGACCATCCTGCTTGTTTTCAGCCTGGCACTGATCACCACCCCTCTGCCCGACGGCTGGGTATGGGCTGACAACAAGGTGGAAAAGGCGAAAGAGGAATTGAAGAATATCCGGAAGGATAAAAAGGATGTTCAAGAAAAACTGGAAAAAGTGAAAAAGGACATCGAAAAGCAGAAAAAGACATTGAACGAGCTGGAGAAGGACCTGTACGACACCGAGAAAAAGATCGACAAGATCGAAAAGGAATTGGACCTTCTGAAGGATCAGCTCGGGAAGCGGGAGGAGCTCTTCAAAAACCGGATTCGCCGGATGTACCAGAGGGGTGAAATGGGGTACATGACGGCGCTTCTGGAGGCCGATTCCTTCCGGGAGTTCCTCGACAAGTTCGAGGCCCTGCGCCTCTTGGTGAAACAGGATCACTCGGTGCTGGAGGGCTACTTCAAAACCAAGGAAAAATTCGAGAGCGAGAAGCGGAAGCTGACGGCGCTGCAGGAGGAACAGAAAGAGAAGCGCGATAAAGTGAAGAAGAAATACGACAAACTGGCCAGCACGATGAAGAAACACGAGAAGGAGCTGGCCAAGCTGGAGCACGAGGAAGAGCTGAAGGAAGCGGAGATCCAACGCATCACCTACCTCACCTCCAATACGGGCAACTTCGCCTATGGCGGGGGGCCCTTGGCATGGCCCGCCAACAGCCGGAGGATCAACTCCCCCTACGGACCTCGGGGTGGCAGATATCACTACGGGATTGACATCGACGGAAACCTGGGCGACCCGATCTACGCCGCCGCATCCGGAATCGTCAAGGAAAGCCGCCCCGCCAGCGGCTATGGCTGGGTGATCGTCATCGACCACGGCAGCGGATTGACCACCGTCTACGGCCACATGTACAGCAGCACCGTCCTGGTGTCGACCGGCCAACGCGTCAGCAAGGGACAGCGCATCGCCTCCATCGGAAACAACGGACGATCCACCGGTCCCCACCTGCATTTCGAAGTGCGCAAAAACGGCAGCCCGCAAAATCCGATGAACTACTACTGAGTCCAAGCGTTCGGGGCGTCCCGGTGTTCCGCGCAGGGGTGAAGGCTCGATGAAACGGCAAACCGACAGTGGGGAGAGTATCATGAAGCAGGTATTCACGGTGATCCTCGCCGTTTGTCTCACGATCACGACGGCGGGTCTGGTGCACGCCAACGAGAAGGATCGGGTGAAACAAGAGCTGGAAAAAATCCAGGAGGACAAAAGCTCCATCAAGAAGGATCTGGACAAGCTGGACGAAGACATCAAAAATAACCGGGATGCGATTCGAAAAGCGGAAAAGGAAATGATCCGGATCGACAAGGAAATCGCCGTGATCGAAGAAAACATGGAAGAGATAAAGAAGGAAGAGGAAAAGTACAAGAAAATTTTCAAAAACCGGATCCGCAAGCTGTACCAGCAGGGCGAAGTCGGTTACATGGTTTCCTTGCTGGAATCCAAATCCTTCGGGGAGTTTCTCGCCCGTTTCGAATCGATCCGGCTGATCGCCAAACGGGACCACAGCCTGTTTGACAGTTACGCGCGTCTGCGCGAGAAAAAGGAAAAACAGGTGAAACAGCTGCAGGCCCTTCGCAAGGAACAGGAAAAAGTCGCGGCCGATGCGGAAAAGGCCTATAAAGAGATGCTCCAAGCCGTGAAGGAGAAAAAGGGAGAGCTCGCCGAACTGGAAAGCCTGGAGTCCATCAAGGAGGCGGAGATTCGGCGCATCAACTTGAGGCTGATCCAAAATAACCAGCTGTCTTTCCCCTATGAGGGCGGTCCGCTGTCATGGCCGTCTGCCAGCAAACGGGTGACTTCCACTTTCGGGATGAGATCCCATCCGGTGAGAGGCGGATACCGAATGCACTCCGGCATCGATATCGGGGGGAGCTACAACACCCCGATTTACGCCGCCGCCTCCGGCGTGGTGGTGGAAAGCCGTTCGAGCGTGGGTTACGGCTGGATCATCGTCATCTATCACGGAAACAAGGACGGAACGCCCCTGTATACTTGGTATGCCCACAGCTATCCGCACCAGGTGCGCGTCCAGCCTGGGGACGAGGTGAAGCGGGGACAACATATTTCGGGAATCGGAAGCTACGGCATGTCCACGGGAAATCACCTGCATTTTGAAGTGCGGATCGGCAAAAACGGTCAAGCGGTCAATCCGATGTCGTATCTCAAAAAGTAAAAGGGGATTTTAAGGGCCGATTCCGGCCTTTTCCTTTTTTGGTTCCCTTGTGTTCCAAAGGCTGTTTTGCTAGAGTGTTGCTATAAGGACGAAACAAATCGGGTGGACGGGACCTTTTACCTTGCCGGTTCTTGTCTGCCCGGGGGGAACGTATACTGGAATTACATCGGGATCGGCGGCGTTTTCGAAGAAGTGTTTCAAAAATCGGAGGGCCTTTCGTTCCGAGGAAATAAAGCCGGAGTGATGCCCGCACCCTGTTTCCATTGAAACGCTCCGTTTTGGATGTTCCCTCATCTCCAACCGTAACAGGCGGTTTAAAGGGTGGTGTTTTCATGTATATCCGCGGTCGCACGGTGGCGCTTCTCATCGTCTTCTCCGTTTTGTGCAGCAGCTTGCTGACGGCTGCGGCGTTCGGCGCGAGCGATTCGATCGCATCGATCCTTCCCGTAAGCATTCCGGCCTCCAAACAGGGGGACGGTCTGGAGGATGGCCTGCAAAAGTTGCAGCGGGCGTACAGGATGATCAAGCAGGAATACATCCGGGACGTAGATGACCAAAAATTGATCGACGGGGCGATCAGCGGGATGGTGGAAGCCCTGGATGATCCCTATTCCGTCTACATGGATCCCGAGACGGCAAAGCAGTTTCACTCCACCCTCGAATCTTCCTTTGAGGGGATCGGGGCGGAGGTGACGATGAAGAACGGGCGGGTCACCATCGTGGCCCCCTTCAAGGGATCTCCGGCCGAAAAGGCGGGCCTTCGTCCGGAAGACCAGGTGATCAAGGTGAACGGCGTCAGCCTGGAGGGGATGAGCCTCAATGAAGCGGTGATGAAAATCCGCGGCCCCAAGGGAACGAAGGCGAAGCTGGAAGTGGTCCGGCCGGGCCATTCGGAGATACTGCACATCACGGTGATCCGCGATGAGATCCCGATTGAAACTGTCGATGCGCAGATGCTGAAGGACGGCATCGGAAAAATTGAGATCAGCCAGTTTGCGGAGGATACGGCCAAAGACTTCGCCGAAGCCCTGGAGGAGTTGGAAGGCCGGGGGATGAAGGGTCTGATCATCGATCTGCGGGGCAATCCGGGCGGTTTGTTGCCGGCGGTGTTGGAAATCGCCGAAGATCTGATTCCCGGCGAGAAGCCGATCATGTTCACCGAGGACAAACGGGGCCATCGGGTGGAGTACAAGTCGAAGCGGAAGGAGCCGAAGCCCTATCCCATCGTTGTGCTGATCGACAAGGGAAGCGCCAGCGCCTCGGAAATTCTGGCCGCCGCGCTGAAGGAGTCGGGGGGATACACCCTCGTCGGCCAAACCACCTTCGGGAAAGGGACGGTGCAGACCGCGAAAGATTTCAACGACGGCAGCAACCTGAAGCTGACCATGGCCAAATGGCTCACGCCCAAGGGGAACTGGATCGACCAGAAGGGGGGAACCAAGGGACTCAAACCCGATGTGACCGCCAAACCCCCGGCTTATGCCCGCGCCACCCCGCCGATGCCGGAAAAACCCCTGAAGCGGGACATGGCCTCCGCCGAGGTGCGGAATCTGCAACTGATCCTGGAGGGCATGGGCTATCCCCCGGGCCGAACCGACGGATATTTCAGCGAACAGACGGAACTGGCCGTCAAGGCATTCCAGAAAACCAACAAACTTCCGGTGACCGGGCAATTGGATCAAAAAACCGCGCTGAAGCTGCAGGAAGAGTTTCTGGAGTTGCTGCGCGACCCCGAGAGCGACATTCAGCTCCAGGTGGCCATCGATGTGTTGAAGAAACAAATGAAGTGATTCCGCGAACCGAAAACCCCCACACCCGGCAGGGTGTGGGGGTTCGTTTGTGGACTTTCACCGCTCCACTCCGATTCGTCGCAATTGCTCCTTCAGGGACCAGTTTTCGGGCTTGCGCGCCGGGTCGAACCAGTTGGCCCCTTCAGCCAGCCACTTTTTCCGGTAGTCCGAAAAGCTGTCCCCCTGGCTTTGGTCGTCAAATCCGAATTCAAAGCCGCAACAGCTGCAGATCTCATGGGATGGATTGCCCATCGCGTCGTAGGGAGGTTCCTCCAATCCGTCAAAGCCGCATACGGGACAGAGGTGAGCCATGGCGTCGCCTCCTCATTGCCTGCGGAAATAATCGATGCCATCCCTCGGTTTGAAAAAGGTGCGGATGATGCCGTCTTCGGTCAACACGGCGAACTCATTGGTTCTTTGATTGTAGAAGAGCCGGTCGCCGTTGGAACGCCGTTTCACCAGGATGTCGCCCCCCGGTTCGGAGGTGACCAGTTCCTGGGCCCGGCGCAAATACTCTTCCTTGGATATATTTCCAAATTCCTTCTGACGGATCACGTGTTTGACGTAATGATCGTCCAGATGTTTTTCGCTGGCGAATTGGGGTTTCTCGTCGACGGCCGGAGCGGTGCAGGCGGCAAGCAGCAGGATCAGGGCGAGAAAGGGTGCAAACCACCGAAGGTGACGGACGTTCATGAACCGACTCTCTCCCCCTTCATGATGATGACGTGTCCGGGCGAAAAAAGGCGGGGCGCCGCAGGGCGCCGGATCCCGCCCTTTCCCATCCGCGTTCAACCGAAGAGAACGACGAGGGAACCCACGATGAAGCAGTAAATATAGAATACCTTGAGATTGCCGTGCCTCATCACATTCATGAACCACTTCAGCGCAAAATAACTGGTGGCAAAGGTGGCGATGAAGGCGACGATGTAGAGCAGAAGCGTTTTTCCGTCGGTGACCGCGTGGAGGATGTCATCCCCCTCCAACACGATACCTCCCAGACTGACGGGGATGTAAAGCATGAACGAGTAGCGGAGGGCGGTTTCCTGGTTCATTCCCCGCAGCATGCCGGCCACGATCGTGGCTCCGGAACGGCTGATTCCCGGGATCAGGGCGAGAGCCTGCGCAAAGCCGACGATCAGGGCGTCGCCCAATCGCAGATCGCCGTCCATCTTCTTTCCCTTCAGGTTGCGGATCACCCACAGGGCGCATCCCGTGATAATCAGGGTGATCCCGACGACGGTCACGCCGGTCAGCCAGGATTCGATCAGATCGTTGAACAGAAGGCCGAGCACCGCCGCGGGAATCGTACCCACCACGATGTACAGGACAAACCGGGCCTCCCCTTCATCGCCGGGGTTCCGCTCCTTGAGGTAGCGGAGGGTTCGGGTGGCGAGGCGGTGCAAATCCTGCCGGTAGATCAACAGCACGGCCAAAAGGGAAGCAAAATTGACCAGCACGGCGAAGGCCAACTGCTTGTGCCCCTCGACGGAAACGCCCAGAAAGTGCTGGGCGAGCATCAGGTGTCCGCTCGAAGAGACGGGGATGGGTTCGGTGAAACCTTGCAACAATCCGAGAAACAAAAACTTGAGGATCTCCGTCCAAAACTCCACGATATCCCCTCCAACGTTTGATGGCTGTGCATGCTGTGTCCGCTGCGCATCGCAGACCGGGATCGCCAAGATATCGGAGCATAATCTCTTCCGCATCAATCCTGCGCGGCACCGGATGCCGCCGTCGGCCCCCGCCTTCATGAGATAACGGATGTCAGGGGTGGAGAGATTCGACGGCACGGTGAAAAAATGTTGTCGCGGGCCGAAAGAAACACGTTTCGATTCTCCGCGGCAAGGAAAACCTTGCGCCCCCTCATTCCCCGCCGGCCGGATTTGGATGTTACAAGCATAACACCGTTGTGGTAGAATGTTAATAACTTATATGCGCATGTGTTCATATATAAAAGAAAGGGGCGAGGAAAGTGGCGGCCCAAGAGCAGAGCGTCCTGTCCCCGGAAACGGTGGAGGAAGTCTCAAGGCTGTTCAAAGCCTTGGCCGATCCGACGCGGATCCGGATTCTTTATCTGCTGTCCCGGGGGGAATGCTCGGTGACCCGGGTGGCGGAGATGCTGGATTTGTCCCAGTCCGCCGTTTCCCACCAATTGTCCCTGCTGCGCACCCTGCGGCTCGTGAAATACCGCCGGGAGGGGCACACCTTTTATTACTCCTGCGATGATGATCATGTCATCCATATGCTGCTCCAGACCATCCGGCACGTCCAGCACGACTAGGCGTGCCGGCGGTCAGTGGCGACGGCCCTTCGCCGATGCCGTCGGTCCCTTCTCGACCGGCATCCGACACACCTTCACTTAAAGGAGGTCCATCATGCATCATCACCACCATCATCACGGACACGGCCACCTTGAGGCCCGCCACCGGCGGGAGGAGAACAAAAAGGGACTGGTCATCGCCCTGAGCATCACCGTCGGAATCATGCTTTTGGAGTTTTTCGGGGGATTGATCACCAACAGCCTGGCGCTGCTGTCGGATGCCGGACACATGCTGAGCGACGCCGGGTCCCTCGCCCTGAGCCTGGCGGCCATGTGGTTCGCCCTCAAACCCCCTTCACCCCGAAAAACATACGGCTTTTACCGTTTTGAGATACTCGCCGCCCTCTTCAACGGCGCGACGCTGTTCATCATTGCGGGATTCATCGTGTGGGAGGCCGTCGAGCGGTTTCTGGAACCGCCCCGGGTGGCCGGCGAAGCGATGGTGGCCATCGCCGCCGTCGGCCTTCTGGCCAATCTGGCCAGCGCCTGGTTCCTCGTGCACAAGGGGGACGTAGAGGGGAATGTGAATCTGCGGAGCGCATACCTCCATGTGATCGGAGATGCCCTGGGGTCGGCGGGGGCGATCATCGGAGGAATTGCGATGCTCCTGTTTTCCTGGTATTGGGCGGATCCCCTCGTCAGCGTACTGGTGGCGCTGCTGATCCTGAAAAGCGCATGGGGCATCCTCAACCAGGCCACGCACATCCTGATGGAAGGAACTCCGGCGACGATCGATCATGAAGAAGTGGGAAGGACGCTTCGATCGATTCCGGGGGTGCGGGATGTGCACGATTTGCACATTTGGACAATCACCTCCGGGCTGGATTCGCTGAGCTGCCACCTGCTGATCGAAGACGATTGCGACTGCCAGACGATCCTACAGGAGGCGATCCGCCGCATCGAGGAGAAGTTCCAGATCCGGCACACGACGATCCAGGTGGAGAAGTCCCAGCTCCAGCATCCGGAGATGGAGGTGTGAAGGAAGCCCCTGAAAAAATGGAGCCGCCTCGGGATTTCTCTCGTGCGGGGCCTTAATCAAAGAGGTTTCCGCCGATCCACCCCTCCGGGGTGGCTTTTTTCTCGTTCCGGCGGACGTCGAGGGAGAAATAAGGGGAGTGGAAGCCGGTTTCCGGCAGCGGGCTTTCTCCGCCGGGGGCAGCCGTGGATTTTTCAACTCCTTCCCGGGCGATCATCCGAAATCCGGGAAGCTTCACCAGGTCATTTCAGCGGGTCCCGGGGACGGAACGGAGTTTTTTGTTCCCGGGGAAGGGAACATGCGTTCGACTGTCGAATATATGTGCGGATCGATGTTCTTCTTCATTCAACAAAGAAGGAGTGGTTTGTCTGAAATTTACGCATGTCCGCCTGCTGGTGAAAAATTATGAGGAGTGTTTTCGGTTTTATCGCGATGTACTCGGTTTTGAAGTGGGTTGGGGAGACGAGAAGTCGATGTACGCCGATTTCAAAACGGGCGAAGGGGCCGTCATCGCCCTGTTTGCCCGCACCCACATGGCGAAAGCGATCGGCACCGACAATTTGCCCCTCGATTCCGATTCGATGGACAAGCTGTGCCTGATTTTTCGCGTCGAAAGCGTGGACGAACAATATCAATCCCTTAAGGAAAAGGGAGTGCAGTTCATTGACGAACCGCACGACCGGAAAGACTGGGGGATTCGGGTCGCCCATTTCAGAGATCCGGACGGCCATCTCATCGAAATCAACGAACCCATTCAATTTGAACCGTCATCATAGGCGGTCATCAAATCCTTTGTTCATCCACGGACAAATGTGGGTCCGGGACCCGCCCGATGGCGGGTCTTTTTGTCGGTTCCCCGGCGGTTTCCCGGCGAGCGCCGGTTCCGCTGCGCGGATCCGGTCCTTCCCCTTGGGGGGGCCTCGTCTTCAGAAATCACGAACATGCGTTCTTTTCCGATGGAAAATCTGTTAAGATGAATGCAGGGATTTTGCAAAGCGAAACGGCGGCCGAACGTCCCGACGGTCTTTCCTTGTGCGGGAATCGGCCTCCCCTGTTGAAAGGCGTTTTTTCAAGGGGATAATGAAGAGAAGAATATCCGTCAAATTATGGAACCGAAAAGCCCGTCCCGCAACTGTGATATAATGAATAAGATGATGAGTTCGAGGTGATCGGGGATGGAGCAGCGCTTTCGCCTGGTGTCCGAATTCGAACCCCGGGGAGACCAGCCCAAAGCGATTGAGGAGCTCACCCGAGGGGTGCTCAGCGGGAAGCGGTACCAGACGCTCCTGGGTGCGACCGGAACCGGGAAGACTTTCACGATCGCGCACACGATCGCCCGGGTCAACAAGCCGACCCTGGTGATCGCCCACAACAAGACGCTGGCGGCCCAACTGTGCGGAGAGCTGAAGGAGTTTTTCCCCCACAACGCGGTGGAGTATTTCGTCAGCTACTACGACTATTATCAACCGGAAGCCTATGTCCCGCAGACGGATACTTACATCGAGAAGGACGCGTCGATCAACGACGAGATCGACAAGCTGCGCCACTCGGCGACCAGTGCCCTGTTCGAGCGGCGGGATGTGATCATCGTCGCCAGCGTGTCCTGCATTTACGGCCTGGGTTCGCCGGAGGAGTACCGGGATCAGGTGCTTTCCCTCCGGGTCGGAATGGAGCGGGAGCGGAACGAGATCCTGCGCAAGCTGGTGGATATCCAGTACACCCGCAACGACATCAATTTTACTCGGGGGACCTTCCGGGTCCGCGGGGACGTTTTGGAGATCTTTCCGGTGGCCCGGAGCGAGCAGGCGGTCCGGGTGGAGTTTTTCGGCGATGAAATCGAGCGGATTCGGGAAATCGACGTGCTGACGGGGGAAATTATCGGGGATCGGGAGCATGTCGCCATCTTTCCCGCCTCCCACTATGTCACCGCCCCCGACGTGATGGCCCGCGCCCTCCGGGACATTGAAGCGGAGCTGGAGGAGCGGCTGAAGGAACTGCGCGATCAGGGCAAGCTGCTGGAGGCGCAGCGGCTGGAGCAGCGGACCCGCTACGACATGGAGATGATGCGGGAGATGGGGTTCTGTTCCGGGATCGAGAACTACTCCCGCCACCTGGTGGGCAAAAAGCCGGGGGAACCCCCCTACACCCTGCTGGATTATTTCCCCGATGACTACCTGATGATCATCGACGAGTCCCACGTGACCATCCCGCAGCTGCACGCCATGTACAACGGGGACCGCTCCCGGAAGGAAGTGCTGGTGGAGCACGGTTTCCGCCTGCCCTCGGCCCTGGACAACCGTCCCCTGCGCTTCGAGGAGTTTGAGGAACGGATCAACCAGGTTATCTTTGTTTCCGCCACTCCCGGGCCCTATGAGCTGGAGAAGGCGCCGGATGTGGTGGAGCAGATCATTCGTCCGACGGGGCTTCTGGATCCCAAGGTGCACGTCCGCCCGACCCGGGGTCAGATCGACGACCTGATCGGCGAAATCCGCAAGCGCGTCGAGCGGGACGAGCGGGTGTTGATCACCACCCTGACCAAGAAGATGGCGGAAGACCTGACCGATTACCTCAAGGAAATGGGCATCCGCGTCCGCTACCTCCATTCGGACATCAAGACCATCGAGCGGATGCAGATTCTGCGGGATCTCCGGCTGGGCGAATTTGACGTGCTCGTCGGGATCAACCTCCTCCGGGAAGGGTTGGACTTGCCGGAAGTTTCCCTGGTGGCCATCCTGGATGCGGACAAGGAAGGCTTTCTCCGGGCCGAGCGCTCCCTCATCCAGACCATCGGGCGGGCCGCCCGCAACGCCAATGGCGAGGTGATCATGTACGCGGACACGATCACCGATTCGATGCGCAAGGCCATCGACGAGACGGAGCGGCGGCGCCGGATCCAGCAGGCCTACAATGAGAAGCACGGCATCACGCCGCAGACCGTCCGCAAGGCGGTGCGCGAGGTGATCGAAGCCACCAAGGTGGCGGAGGAGAAGGCCCCCTACGGAAAAGTCCTGGATGTGCGCAGCATGGGCAAAAAGGAGCGCCGCCAGCTGATCAGCCAACTCGAAAAGGAAATGAAGGAAGCGGCGCGGAAACTGGAGTTCGAGCGGGCCGCCGAGCTCCGGGACATGATCATCGAGCTGAAGGCGGAAGGAGCTTGAACCGATGGCACGGGAAAATATCGTCATTCGCGGCGCGCGGGTGCACAATCTGAAGGGGATCGACGTCACCATTCCCCGGGACAAGTTGGTCGTTTTGACGGGGTTGTCCGGATCCGGCAAGTCGTCGCTGGCCTTCGACACCATCTACGCCGAGGGGCAGAGGCGCTATGTGGAGTCCCTCTCCGCCTACGCCCGTCAGTTCCTCGGCCAGATGGACAAACCGGATGTGGATTCGATTGAAGGGCTCTCTCCGGCCATCTCCATCGATCAGAAAACCACCTCCCGCAACCCCCGCTCCACCGTGGGGACCGTGACGGAGATTTACGACTATCTCCGGCTGCTGTTTGCGCGGATCGGTCGTCCGGTTTGCCCGGAGCACGGCATCGAGATCCGGGCGCAAACCCTGCAGCAGATGGTGGACCGCGTCATGGAGCTGCCCGAGCGGACGAAGATTCAGATCCTCGCCCCGGTGGTGAAGGGCCGCAAGGGGGAACACGTGAAACTGCTCAAGGAGATCGCCCGGGAGGGTTTTGTCCGCGTCCGGGTCGACGGGGAAATGCGGGAGCTCACCGAGGAGATCCGCCTGGAGAAGAACAAAAAGCACACCATCGAAGTGGTGGTCGACCGGATCGTGGTGAAGCCGGGCATCGAAACCCGCCTGGCGGACTCCCTGGAGACGGCGGTCAACCTGACCGGAGGCCAGGTGCTGGTCGACGTGGTGGGCGGGGAGGAGCTCCTGTTCAGCCAGAACCTGGCCTGCCCCGAGTGCGGCTACAGCCTCGACGAGCTTTCCCCGCGGATGTTTTCCTTCAACAGCCCCTACGGCGCCTGCCCCGCCTGCGACGGCTTGGGAAGCCGGATGGAGGTGGATCCCGATCTGGTGGTTCCCGACAAGGGAAAAACCCTCCGGGAGGGGGCGATCGAACCCTGGTCCGGCTCCCCCGGCAGCTACTACGAGCAATTGTTGGAGGCGGTCTGCGACCATTTCGGCATCGATCGGGACACGCCCTTCGCCCAATTGCCCGAAGAGACCCGGCAGCTGCTCCTGTACGGATCGCCGGAGCGGATCCCCTTCGAGTACGAGAGCGATTTCGGCGGCCTGCGGAAGACCGTCATCCGCTACGAGGGCGTGGTGCCCAATCTGACGCGGCGATACCGGGAGACCAGTTCCGATCATGTGCGGGAGATGATCGAATCCTACATGACGGAGAAGCCCTGTCAAACCTGCCGCGGCGCCCGGCTGCGCCGGGAAAGCCTTCACGTGTATGTGGGCGGGAAAAACATCGATTACGTTACCCGCTTGTCGGTGCGGGAGGCGCTGGCCTTTTTCGACGGGTTGAAGCTGACCGAGAAGGAGGAAGCCATCGCCCGGCAGGTGCTGAAGGAGATCAAAAACCGCCTCGGCTTCCTGGTCAACGTGGGACTGGACTACCTCACCCTTCACCGGGCGGCGGGCACCCTGTCGGGGGGCGAGGCGCAGCGCATCCGCCTGGCGACCCAGATCGGCTCCAGCCTGATGGGGGTGTTGTACATTCTGGACGAGCCGAGCATCGGGCTTCATCAGCGGGACAACAACCGGCTGATCCGCACCCTGAAGCAGATGCGGGACCTGGGAAACACCCTGATCGTGGTGGAGCACGACGAGGATACGATGCTGGCCGCCGACTACATCATCGATATCGGACCGGGGGCCGGCGCCCACGGCGGCCGGGTGGTGGCCGCGGGCACCCCCGAAGAGGTGATGGCCAACCCGGATTCCCTCACCGGCCAATATCTGAGCGGGAAAAAATTCATCCCCCTGCCGGAGGAGCGGCGCCGGCCGAACCACAAGTGGCTGGAGGTGCGCGGAGCCCGGGAAAACAACCTGAAGAACATCGACGTGCGCATTCCGCTGGGATTGTTCGTCTGCGTCACCGGCGTCTCCGGTTCGGGGAAAAGCACCCTGGTCAACGAAGTGCTCCTCAAGGCGCTGGCGCGCCGGTTGAACAAGGCGAAGACGATTCCCGGCGATCACGACGACATTGCGGGGATCGAACACCTGGACAAGGTGATCAACATCGATCAATCGCCCATCGGCCGCACCCCCCGGTCCAACCCGGCCACCTACACCGGCGTCTTCGACGATATCCGGGAGGTTTTCGCTTCCACTCCCGAAGCCAAGGTGCGCGGTTACAAGAAGGGGCGCTTCAGCTTCAACGTAAAGGGCGGCCGCTGCGAGGCCTGCCGCGGCGACGGGATCATCAAGATCGAGATGCATTTCCTCCCCGATGTTTACGTGCCCTGTGAAGTGTGCAAGGGCAAGCGGTACAACCGGGAAACCCTGGAAATCAAGTACAAGGGGAAAAACATCTCCGACATTTTGGAGATGACGGTGGAGGAGGCCCTCGACTTTTTCAAGAACATCCCCCGCATCAAGCGAAAACTGCAAACCCTGTACGACGTGGGTCTCGGGTACATCCAGCTGGGTCAACCGGCCACCACCCTGTCCGGCGGGGAGGCCCAGCGGGTGAAACTGGCCTCGGAGCTTTACAAGCGGAGCAACGGCCGCACCCTCTACATCCTGGACGAACCGACCACCGGCCTGCACATCGATGACATTGCCCGCCTGCTGGATGTGTTGCAGCAGCTGGTGGAAAACGGCGACACGGTCCTGGTGATCGAGCACAACCTGGATGTGATCAAGACCGCCGATTACATCATCGATCTCGGACCGGAGGGGGGAGACGCCGGCGGCACCATCGTCGCGGAGGGAACGCCGGAGGAAGTCGCCGGGGTGAAGGCCTCCCACACGGGGCGCTTCCTCGGCCCGATCCTGGAGCGCGACCGGAAGCGGATGGAGCGGCAAATCCGCGAATTGGAGGAGCAATTGGCCTCGTCGTCCTGACGGACGGCGGGGTTTTCTTTTGCTGTCGGCTGTCGCACCTGCCGTGAGGGCGGGCTTGTGGCATCCGCGGACCTCGGCGATTTTTCCGATTTTTCCTCCGGTCGCCCGCCGGATCTTTTTCGACGGAGCCTGCGGGGGCCTAGAGCCGCCCGTAGGCGCCTCGTTTCGCGGAATCCCCGGTTGGGTCCCATCAAGAAGGATTCATCCGCCGCCCTGTGGCCCGGCGGTTTTCCTTCAAAGGGGGCAACCGATCAGACAGTGGAAAAATGGGGCATCTCATGCCGGAGCATGGATCGCTCGAGCGTTTGGTTCCGCGTATGTGGCGATGTTTCCTGTTTCGATACGATCCCGAGCGGGAGCCTTGCCGGGCCTGACCGATGAAGCCTTGGAGAAAGCGGTGGATGGCCGGATTCCTTTGAACGTGCCGAAGGCGATGAACTCCTGCAGGGTGACGCCTTTCGATCGGGCTTGACGGTCGGACGGCAGGCGGAAATTCGCCGGTTATGGTCAAATTCGCGTTGGGCACGCGTTCGGGATGACCGGCCGCGTTGCAGCTAACAAGCCATGGTTGAGCGGTGGGGCCCACTTCCCTCCTTTTCCGCGTCAACGGGTGCGAAATTCCGCCTTTTTGCGCCTGCAGAAGTGCTTGGCACCGCGGGAAGGACTCCCGCGGCTTTTTGATATACAATAAAGATGTCAACAGCGATCGAGGAGGGTCACTGGATGTTTGACTACACCGTAGAAACCGGACTGACGGTGGATGAGGCCGTGCGTTCGCTGGAAGAGGCATTGGCTCAGCGCAAATTCGGCGTGCTGTGGAAGTTGGACATTCCCGTCAAGCTGCTGGAGAAGGGGATTCACTTGGACCAGGAGTATCGCGTCCTCGAGGTGTGCAACCCAGAGATTCCCAAGAAGGTGTTGACCCGGAACCAGAAGGGGGGCTATTTCCTTCCCTGCAGGGTGGTCGTGTACAAGGACCGCGAAACCGGGAAAACCCGGATCGGCATGGCGCGCCTGACCGTTCTCTTCGGCCTTACCGGCGATGAACAACTGAAGGGGATCGCCGAAGAGGTGGAGGCTGCCCTCGTGGAAGTGCTGGATGGGTTGAAGGGAGCCTGAGGGCTGAAGGGGGCGATAGGATGGGCCTGATTGTCAAGTTGCTCTTGAACGGGCTGGCGGTCTTCCTGGCCGCCCAGCTGGTCCCCGGGATCGAGGTGAAGGGATTCGGAACCGCCCTGTTGGCCGCGCTGATCCTGGGGATTGTCAACACCTTTATCCGTCCGGTGCTGGTTTTCTTCACTCTGCCCATCTCCTTTCTGACGCTGGGGCTGTTCATTTTGGTCATCAACGCCCTGCTGTTCTGGCTGGTGGGCGCCCTCGTCTCCGGATTTGAAATAAGCGGATTTCTCAGCGCCTTCTTTGGAGCGATCATCGTCAGCATCATCTCCTGGGTGCTGAACGGAATCTGGGAGGGAGTGCGGAAGTGACCAAAACGCAAGGGGCGGAGCCGGTGTTGCCGTTTGATCCCCTGTATTATCCGCATCCGTCCCGCCGGATGGCCGTTTACGCCTTCGGGGGAATGGTGGCCACCTCTCATCCCCTGGCCGCCCAGGCCGGACTGGAGGTGCTGAGAAAAGGCGGAAACGCCGTCGACGCGGCCATCGCCACCGCCGCCAGCCTGACCGTTTTGGAGCCCACTTCCAACGGGATCGGCGGGGATGCCTTCGCCCTCATCTGGTCTCGAGGGAAATTGTACGGGCTGAACGCCAGCGGTCCGGCGCCGAAGAAAATCTCTGCCGATGCCGTAAAACGAGCGGGCCACGCGGAGATGCCCCGATACGGCTGGCTCCCGGTGACCGTGCCCGGAGCTCCGGCCGCCTGGGCCGCCTGTTCGGATCGCTTCGGGCGGCTTCCCCTGACGGAGGTGCTGGCACCGGCGATCCGCTACGCGGAGGAGGGTTTTCCCCTCACGCCGGTGTTGGGTAAGCACTGGAAACAAGCGGTGGAGGTGTATCGCGGTCTCGACGGGGATCTGTTCGCCCCCTGGTTTGACACCTTTGCCCCGGGGGGAGACGCCCCGGAGATCGGACAGCGGTGGCGTTCGCCGGATCACGCGAAAACGCTGCAGGCCATCGCCGAAACCCGGGCCGAGGCCTTTTACCGGGGGGAACTGGCGGAGCGGATCGACCATTTTTCCCGCAAGCACGGCGGTTTTTTGCGCGCGGAGGACCTGGCCGCCTACGCCCCGGAATGGGTGACGCCGATCAAGGTGAACTACCGGGGATATGAGGTGTGGGAGCTTCCGCCCAACGGCCAGGGGCTCATCACCCTGATGGCCCTCAACCTGCTGAAGGGATTTGATCCCGACGAATTCGGCGTGGAGTCCGTTCACCGGCAGATCGAGGCGATCAAGCTGGCCTTTGCCGACGGGAAGCGGTGGATCGCCGACCCCCGCTTCAGGGAGGTGCCGGTTCGGGAGCTGCTTTCCGACGCCTACGCCGACGAACGGAGGAAACAGATCGGGAAGCGCGCCGCCGATCCCCTTCCGGGAAGTCCGCCGCGGGGCGGCACCGTCTATCTGGCCGCGGCGGACGGCGAGGGAAACATGGTCTCTTTCATCCAAAGCAACTACATGGGGTTCGGTTCCGGTCTGGTCGTCCCGGGGACGGGCATCAGCCTGCACAACCGGGGATGCAATTTCACCCTGGACCCCGATCACCCCAATTGCTTGGAGCCGGGCAAACGCCCCTACCACACGATTATCCCCGGCTTTTTGACCCGGGATGGGCGGGCCGTCGGCCCCTTCGGCGTCATGGGCGGCTTTATGCAGCCCCAGGGCCATCTCCAGGTGATCGTCAACACCGTCGATCGCCGCCTGAATCCCCAGGCCGCCCTGGACGCCCCGCGCTGGCAATGGGTGAAGGGACGGGAGGTGCTGGTGGAGCAGCTCTTTCCCGTCCACATCGTCGAAGCCCTGGTCCGAAGGGGGCACGAGATTCGGGTTCTCGCCGATTCCTCCTCCTTCGGCCGCGGGCAGATCATCTGGCGAATCAAAGACGCGCTGGTCGGCGGCACGGAACCCCGCGCCGACGGCGGATTGGCGGCTTATTAGCGGCGGGAAGGGGCGCCCTCCTTCATCCAAGGGCGGAGAAACGTTGAAGCGTTTTTTGGCGGCAAAGCGAGAAGTGGAGTGACCAAGGCCGCCGCATTCCCGGCGGAGTTTTTTTCTCCGGCGATCCGCCGGGGACTTCCACGCGGTTTTTTCGCGTCAGGGTTTCCATCATATCGGCCGCAAAGGACGGGACAGCGATGGATCCGGATTTGCAACGCCTTGTCCGCAAACTCAGCCGCGCCCTCGGCCTTCCCGCCCGCCTCCGGGAGGGGCGGAACGGGCGGGGAAAGGGCGCGCGTTTTCCCCTTCGCCGCGGTGAGGGGGAGAAAGAGACGGTCTGGTTGGAAGTGGAGGGCAACCTTTCCTCCCGGGAGGTTTCCCTCGTCCGGCTTCTGCTCGCCGAATGGGAGCGGCGAAAAGGGGAAGCCGCAGGAGAGATGACCCCTCTCATCCGCTGGTTGAAGGATTCCGCCGGGGGGGACTGTCCATCGGATCCGCCTCCCGATGTCGAGCGGCTTCCCTGGGACCGGCGCGTTCCCTTTTTCGTGGTTCACCGCGGGGCGGTCCAGGGGCAGGGCTCGGGGGAGATCCGGCGCATCCTCGTCCGGTATTTTGAAGGGAAAACATGGATTCTTCCGATGGATCCGGAGGCATTGCTGCTCCTCGTTCCCTGGACGATGGTGGAGGCCGACGGGGGAGAACCGTGGCAGGAGGTGCTGCTCGGGGCCGCCGAGGGACTGGCCGATGTCGTCACCAGCGAAGCGGGGGAACGGGTCCGGGTGGTGGTCCATCCTCCGGTGGATTCCCCCCGCCAATTGCCCGGCGCACTCTCCTCCCTTCGCGAAGCGGTCCGGTTGGGCAGGACCTTTTATCCGGAGCGATCGGTTCACGGAACCTGGCAGTTCCGGCTGGAGCGCCTTCTCGATCAGATCGGCCGGGAAGAGGCGGAGAACTTTTTGAGGGATCTTTCGCCGGCGCCCTTCTGGGAGGAGGGCGAATGGCGGCGGACACTGGAGATCTTTTTCCGCCTGGACGGCAATGTGAGCGAGGCCGCCCGCCGCCTGCACGTCCATCGCAACACCCTCGTCTACCGGCTGGACCGGCTCAAGCAGGAAACCGGGCTGGATGCCCGGCGGTTTGAAGACGCGGTGGCGATGTATCTGGCCCTGCTGTTGAGCGCCAGGGGAGAACGGTAAAGGGGATTTGTGCAGATTGCCCAAACCGTCCCCCTCTTTTTTTGTGCATCCCCACATGGTTTTTTTCAGGAGATTTCCGCTAGAATGAAACTGAACACGCTGACCAAAGGGGGAAGAACGCTTGGCAAGGGTTCGGTTGAATCATGTGTACAAACGGTTCGGGGATGTGACTGCGGTAAAGGATTTTCACCTGGATATTGAAGACAAGGAATTTCTCGTCCTGGTCGGCCCCTCCGGCTGCGGGAAATCCACCACGCTCCGGATGATCGCCGGGCTGGAGGAGATCAGCGAGGGAGAGATCTACATCGGGGATCGCTTGGTGAACGACGTGCCGCCCAAGGATCGGGACATCGCCATGGTGTTTCAGAGCTACGCCCTGTATCCGCACATGAATGTGTACGACAACATGGCCTTCGGGCTTAAATTGCGCAAATTCAAAAAAGACGAAATCGAAAAACGGGTGCGGGAGGCGGCGCGGATCCTGGACATTGAACACCTCCTGGACCGCAAGCCGAAGGCCCTGTCCGGAGGACAGCGGCAGCGGGTGGCCCTGGGCCGGGCGATCGTTCGGGAGCCCCAGGTGTTCCTGATGGACGAGCCCCTGTCCAACCTGGATGCCAAGCTGCGCGTCCAGATGCGGACGGAGATCAGCAAGCTGCATCAGCGGTTGGAGACGACGGTCATCTACGTGACCCACGACCAGACGGAAGCGATGACCATGGGGGACCGGATCGTGGTGATGAAGGACGGGGTGATCCAGCAGGCGGCCACGCCGACGGAAATCTACGAACATCCCGCCAACATGTTTGTCGCCGGTTTCATCGGTTCCCCGGCCATGAACTTCATCGAGGGTTCCCTGTCGGAAGAAGAGGGGAACGTCTACTTCCAGACGAAGGGACTTAAAGTGAAAATTCCCGACGGCAAGGCGAAAACCCTTCGGGACAAGGGCTATGTGGGCAAAGAGGTGGTCTTCGGGATCCGTCCGGAAAACATTCACGACGAGCCGGTCTTCCTGGAAGCGTCGCCGGACAGCGCGGTGGAGGCCAAAGTGGAGGTTGCGGAGCACATGGGTTCGGAGATGTATCTCTACCTCAGCGGCATCGGTGAAAAATGGCTGACCGCCCGGGTGAACACCCGCACCCAATACGGTCCCGGCGCCCAGGTCAAATTGGCCCTGGACATGAATAAATGCCATGTTTTTGACAAAGAAACGGAAGTAGCGGTGTTGTAAAATGGGGGGCGGCCGGCGCAGCCGGCGGCCCTTTTGCCTTTATGAACGGAAGAGGGGGTGAAAGCGTGGGAAATGAGGTGACCGTACAGGAGCTGGTGCAGCAATTTGATTTGGAAATATTGACCGGGTGGGAAGGGCTCGGGCGAACCGTCCAGACGAGCGATCTGTATCGGCCGGGGCTGGAGCTGGCCGGTTTTTTCACCTATTATCCCGCCGAGCGGCTTCAATTGCTGGGGAGGACGGAGCTCACCTTCATCGACGGGTTGCCGGAGCCGATCCGCAGGGAACGGGCCCGCCGCCTTTGCGACGACCGCACCCCCTGTTTCTGCATCACCCGGAATCAGCAGGTTCCGAAGGAGCTCAGCGATGCGGCGAAGGAAAAGGGGATTCCCGTCTTGCGCACTTCCCTGTCGACGACCAAGTTCGGCAGCAAGGTGACCAATTATTTGGAGAAGCGCTTGGCGCCCAAGACCACCTTGCACGGCGTGCTCGTCGATGTGTACGGAGTCGGCGTGCTCCTCATGGGGGCCAGCGGGATCGGAAAGAGCGAAACCGCCCTGGAGCTGATCAAGCGGGGCCATCGGCTCGTCGCCGATGACGCCGTGGAAATCATCCAGACGGAAGAAGAGACCCTGGTCGGCCACGCGCCGGAGCTGATTCGGCATCTCCTGGAGATCCGGGGGTTGGGCATCATCGACGTGATGACCCTGTTCGGGGCCGGCGCGGTCCGGGACTACAAGAAGATTTCCCTGGCCATCCGCCTGGAAGCCTGGCAGGAAGACCGCCAGTATGACCGCCTCGGTCTGGACGAAGAGCGCATCCGCATCATCGGGACCGAGCTGCCCCAGCTCACCATTCCGGTCCGGCCGGGCCGCAACCTGGCGGTAATCATCGAAGTGGCGGCGATGAACTTTCGGCTGAAAAAAATGGGTTACAACGCCGCCCGGCGCTTCGCCCAGAGGCTGAACGAGGCGATCGACGAAGCCGAGGAACTGGATTGAGGAGCCCGGCGCCCCCGCCCGGAACCGGCTTTTCCGGCCCCTTCCCCTCTAGTGGATCCCTTTTTTTCGGATCGCGCTCCCCGGTGCGGCGCGGGCTTTCTTCCGATCAATCGGATCCCCCGCCCGGATGTCCGCCGGATCAACTGCAATGAACGGGGGGCATCCTGCGGGAGCTTTGCCTCATTGCCGTGTCTGCGCGCGGCCGTTTTCACGCTCCGGCAGGGAGCGATGCGGGACAGCGGCTTTTGTTGTCAATGCCGCCGGGAAAGTCGGTGATGTTTTCGGAAGATTCCTTCTCCCCTTTCTCCGGTGCGAATTGGGCCGGCACGTGGAAACCGCGTCGGAAGGATTCTTTTTCATTTGGAGAGTGCAAGCGGGAGGGCCTTGAAGGGGTTTATGGGGGACGTCCGCATTCTTTTTTGGTATGATCTAGGTTACAATGGGAAAAGAACAGGGGTCGTTGAACCTATCTTTGAAGGGAGCGCCATCGGATGTTTGCACAGGTGATCGATCCGGTTGCCCTGTCCCTGGGACCGATAAAGATTCACTGGTACGGAATCATTCTCGGGTCGGCGGCGTTGATCGGGCTGTACCTGGCCGTTCGGGAGGGAAAAAGGCACGGGCTGGACAGCGATTTGTTCCTCGACATGGTGGTTTGGGTGATCCCCGCGGCGATTCTCGGGGCGCGGCTGTACTACGTCCTTTTCGAGTGGGATTACTATTCCCAAAACCCGGAGGACATCATCGCCGTATGGAAGGGCGGTTTGGCCATCCACGGCGGATTGACCGGCGCCTTTCTCGCGGGCTACTTTTTCCTCCGGAAGCGGGGGATGCCTTTTCTCCTCACGGCGGACATCGTGGCGCCCAGCATCATTTTGGGGCAGGCGATCGGCCGCTGGGGCAATTTCATCAACCAGGAGGCCCACGGGGGACCGGTCAGCCTGGAATTTTTGAAAAGCCTTCACTTGCCGGATTGGATCATTGAACAAATGTACATAAACGGTGTGTATTATCATCCCACTTTCCTGTACGAATCCCTTTGGAATCTGACGGGGTTCCTGCTGCTTCTGCTCCTGCGGCGGGTCAACCCGAAGCGGGGAGAGATCCTGTTTACTTATCTCATCTGGTATTCCCTGGGGCGCTTTTTCATCGAGGGGCTGCGCACGGACAGCCTTACCTTCCAGGGACCGGAATGGCTGGCGGGGCTGCTGGAGGCCCTTTGGGCACCGATGGGTCTCCTCTTCGAACCGGGGGCGCTTTCCGGCGGTAACGTTCGGATCGCCCAGCTGGTCAGCCTCTGTCTGGCCTTGGCGGGAATCTTCCTGATCCTGTTGCGCAGGGGCCTGGGATACGCCCGCCAGTCCTATCTGGAGTCCGAAGAAAGGGTGTCGGGATGAGGAAGATCGATTGGCGCGCCGGTTGGCGATCCGGTCTGGAGACAACCTGGGAGCTGACCAAGGTGATCCTGCCCGTCACCCTGGTGGTCAGCGTGTTGAAGTACACCCCCGTGATCGAATGGATGGTGAAGGGGCTTGCCCCCTTGATGGGGTGGATCGGATTGCCGGGGGAGGCGGCGGTTCCCCTCGCCCTGGGCAATCTGCTCAACCTGTACGCCGCCATCGGGGCCATTTTGACGATGGATCTGACGGTGAAACAGGTTCTGATCCTGGCGGTGATGCTCAGCTTCTCCCACAACCTGCTGGTGGAAACCGCCCTCTGCCGCCGGGTGGGGCTCAATCCCTTCCTGGTGGCCTCGGTCCGTATCGGACTGGCGGTGATCTCGGCCCTGTTGATTCACACCCTGTGGAGCGGCGGCGGGGAACGGGCGTCCTTCGGATGGGTGGGCGCCGCTGAGGAAGAGCCGGCGGGATGGGTGGAAACTGTTCTGATCGCCCTCAAGACGGCCCTGACGGGCGCCCTTCAGCTGGCGCTGGTGGTGATCCCCCTCATGATCGGTATCCAGGTGCTCAAGGACATTCAGGTGTTGGACCGCTTCGCCGGCTGGATGCGGCCCCTGATGCGTCCCCTGGGAATGGATCCCCGGGGAGCCGTCACCATGGCCGGCGGTCTTCTGTTCGGCCTGGCGATGGGGGCGGGCGTCATCATCCAGCAGGCGAGGGAGCAGCGGTTTACCCGCCGGGAGATGACGCTGATCATTCTCTTCCTCGCGGCCTGCCACGCGGTGGTGGAGGACACCCTCCTGTTCGTTCCCCTCGGCGTCAACGTCTTCGCCCTCCTGCTGATCCGGCTGGGGGCGGCGGTTCTTCTCACCGTCACGGTGGCCTGGCTGTGGCCGAAGGACCGCGGGGCCGCCGTTTCCGTCCGGGGGGATCACGTGTGAGATACGAAACCGTTCTTTTCGACCTGGACGGGACCCTGATCGACACCAACGACCTGATTCTTGCCTCCTACGAGTACACCCTGAGCAGGCACTGTCCGGGGAAATTCAGCCGGGAAGAGATCCTCTCCTGCCTGGGGGAGCCTTTGCATGACACGATGCGCAGGTTGGATCCCGAAAAGTGGGAGGAGATGGTGCAAACCTACCGGGAACACAACCTGGCCTGTCATGACGACTGGGTCAAGCTGTTTCCGGGGGTTCCCGAGGTGCTGGAGAAACTGCACCGGGCGGGGGTTGCCCTGGGGGTGGTTTCCAACAAGCAGCGGATCACGGTGGAAAAGGGACTTTCCCTGTTCGGGCTGGACAAATGGATGAAGACCGTCGTCTGCTACGGGGAGGCCGGGCGGCCCAAGCCCCATCCGGACCCGATCCTCCGGGCGATGGAAGCGGTGGGGGCCGATCCCGACCGGACCCTGATGGTGGGAGACAGCCGTTTCGATCTGCTGGCGGCCCGCCGGGCCGGCGTGGATGCGGCGGCGGTGGCCTGGAGCTGGCACGGCAGGGATGAGCTCCTCTCCCTTTCCCCCGAGTATGTGTTGGAGAAGATGGAGGATCTTGTAAACATCGTGGAAATCGGTGCGGAATCCGGAGGCGGATGACCATGCGGCGAACGGAACGTTTTCCCGTCGAGGGGAGCAATTCCCTCTGGCAGGTGTACCGGACCGTCTCTTTTTGGAAGGTGCTGAAAAACGCCCTCGTGATTCACATCGCCCGCTACACGCCCTTCCTCGGCCTGAAGAACTGGATGTACCGCACCTTCTTGGGGATGAAGGTCGGGGAGAAGACCGCCTTCGGGATGATGGCCATGATCGATGTGATGTTTCCCGAGCGGATCCGCATCGGCCGCGATTGCATCATCGGCTACAACACCACCCTGCTGGCCCACGAGTATCTGATTGATGAATACCGGCTGGGGGATGTGGTGATCGGCGACCAGGTGATGATCGGGGCCAACACCACGGTCCTTCCCGGGGTGGTGATCGGCGACCGGGCGGTGATCGGGGCCGGGTCCGTCGTCAACCGCGACGTCCCTCCCGGCGCCTTTGTGGCCGGAAACCCGATCCGGGTGATCCGGCGGGGGGAGGAGAAGCGGGGGAAAGGCGGCGGGGAAAAGGAGCGAAACGCCTAGGGCCTGTCGGTAGTCGCTATGGGGATCAGGCCTCTTTTCCGTCAGGGGGCCGGGCCCGGTACTCGGCAGGGGCCCGTCGGGCGGCCCGCTGCGCGATATCGGCGGAAGTCCGTTTAATGCTTCTTCCCTTCAGTGCTCCGCCCCAGGGCGATTTGCGGAGGGGACTTTCTATGATGGGAAAGCTCCGTGGTTTTCCCACGGGCTTTTTTGGGAAGCGACGGACTGCGGGGAATCAGGCGGTCAATGGGGGTACCGGCTCTGCCTTCTTCCTCTCGGGCATGCCTGCGCGGGCCGGCGGATATCGGCTTAAAACCCGGCACGACCCGGCTGTCGCCGAAAGCGCCCATCGCGCGCCTGCGGCAGGGTGGAAGGACATCCCTCCCTTTTTTCTTTTTCGGCCACTTGCTGATGGCAGGGGGGATCGGGTTCTGGAAAGCGGGGTTGCAGAGGGAAGGGCGCCAGGCGGACCGGCAGTTTGTCTCCTCCGCCGGTTGGCGGGATAAGAGGGGCTGCGGGGAGGGCTTCCGCAACGGGGGGGGACGGGCCGTCAAACCCATTCATCCCCCAGGGGGAGCGAGAGCTGTTCATACGCCGGTTCCGACCGCTTTGCAAAATTGGAAAAACCCACCCCGACCAGGCGGATGCCGGGGGAGTAGTCGAAGGCGTCCAGCAATTCCTCCAGGATCTTCGACCAGTCGGGGAAAGGTTCGCGGACCGTCCGCTGTTTGGAATGGACGGTGAAATCGGCGTATTTGATTTTCAGCGTCAGGGTGCGCGGGGACTCTTCATCCGACAGCTGATTCCGCACTTTCTCCAGCAAACGCCTCGCGACCCGGGCCACCGATTCCCGGTCATACAGGTTTTCGGGCAGGGTGGTCTCGCGGGAGTGGGATTTGCGCGGGCGGTTGGGAACGATTTCCCGATCGTCTTTTCCCCGGGCCCGGTAGTACAGATCGTAGCCGGACTTGCCGAACATCCGGACCACTTTTTCCAGGGGCAATCGCCAGAAATCGCGGACCGTGTGGATGCCCATTTGTTTCAGTCGTTCCTGGGATTTTTTTCCGATTCCGTGCAGCGCCCCGATTGGCAGATCCTTCAAAATGTGCAAAGCCTGCTCCGGCCGAATGATCACGAAGGCATTCGGCTTTTTCAAATCGCTGGCAATCTTGGCCATCGATTTGTTGTAGGAAAGGCCGATGCTGCAGGTGAGTCCCGTTTCGGCCCGGACCCTTTCTTTCAGTTCCCGGGCGACCGGCACGGCGTCGGGATAATGGGAGACGTCCAGATAGGCTTCATCCAACCCCACGGTTTCCACGATGTCGCTGTACCGGGTGAAGATGCGGCGGACTTCCCGGGATTTTTCCCGGTACCGTTCATGCCGCACCGGCAAAAAAATCCCGTGGGGGCACAACTTGCGGGCCATCGCCATGGGCATGGCCGACCGCACGCCAAAGGCGCGGGCTTCGTAACTGCAGGTGGACACCACGCCGCGCTTTCCCGTGCCGCCGACGATCACCGGTTTTCCCCGCAACGCTGGATTATCCAGCTGTTCCACGCTGGCGAAAAAGGCGTCGAGATCCAGATGAATGATCTTCTTCACCGCGATTCACCTTCGCCCAAACCTTCCTTCCCACCCTGATTATGGGATGAAAACGGGGGAGATGCAACCGACGGTTCCGCCGGATGACCGTGCCGTTTCATCCCGCGGATTCCCGCAAGGAACGTGTCGATCATCAGGCGAAGACTTTGGTCGGGGTTCAGGGGAAGGCCAAACCCCCCCTTTTGTTCCAGGGAAGCGAAGCCGTGCAGCAGGCTGCGCAGACCGCGCACGGTGTGAAGGGCCGCTTCCTTTTCCAGACCGTAGGCGCTCAACACCCGCACGACCAGGTCGGTGATCTCCTTTCCGGCCCGTTGGACCTCCGGGTCCTTCGGATCGGGGGCGCGAAGGGTCGCTTCGTACAAACCGGGACGGCGTCGGGCGAAGGTTATGTAAGCCTCCCCCAGCGCCCGCACCGCGTCGTCACCGGACCAGCCCAAGGCCGCGCGGGACAGGGCGTCGTGAAGCTGACGGAGTCCGTAAACGGCCAGTTTTTTCCGAAGATCCCCGAGCCCGTCCACGTGATTGTACAGGGAGGGGGGACGTATGCTCAGCTTTCTGGAAAGGGAAGCCAGTGTGACCGAATCAAAGCCTCGTTGGTCGGCCAATTCGGCGGCCGCTCGCAGGACGGCGGGCAAGTCGAGGCCGATGCGAGGGGACATTTCCGAACCTCCTTCATTGCCGCTCAAGCTTGCGTTCAGCCTCGGCAAGGGCGCGCTCGATGCTGTCTCCCGGTTGTTTCAGCATGGGTCCGTGACCTGGGGCGAGCAAAGAAGGGCGGTGTTTCCCAAGTTTCTTCGCGCTTTCCAGCGCGGTCCGCTGATGCCAGGTGGCCAAGGCGGGAAAGGGAAACCCCGGACGCAGCTGTCCGGCCACCGCGATCCCGCCCTTCGTCTGAAAGGCATCCCCGGCGATCAGGGCGCCGCTTCCCGTGTCGAGAAAGGCCATCGAACCCGGCGTATGGCCCGGTGCGGACAAGGCGAGGAGCGTTCCGATCCGGTCTTCCTCCCGGAGGAGAATGTCCGCCCGCGTCTTCAGCTTTTTGGGGACGCTGCCGCGGATCGGGGAAGCCGGTTCCCCCGGATCCGGGGAGAGATCTCCGGCTAAAAGACGCGAATCCCGTTTCGAGATGAAGACGGGAACATCGGGGAGCGCCTGTTTGAGGGCGTCAAGGGCGCCTGTGTGATCGGAATGGGCATGGGTCAGAACGATCCGGACGATCGGTTTCCCGATCGCGCCGGCCGCCCGCAAAATCCCCTTGGCGCTGCGGGAAAGCGCCGCGTCAACCAGTGTCAAACCGTCCTCTTCCTCCACCAGGTAACAGTTGACGGGAAAGACGCGGGGCAGGAACTTCACGGATGATTCGCACGGGCATATCCCCTTTAACTAATGATATTAGCTTTATATTAACTAATATCATTAGTTTTTGCAAACACCATTTTCCCCCCATCCCCTCGTTTGGTGAAATCAAAGGGCCGCCGCCTGCGGCGACGACCCGTCGAAAGAAAGCGATTTGGCCATCGGGTGTCTTTATCGATACGCCCGCTCGTATTGCCGGGCCCCGTCAAAGGAAAGGCCGCGCCGGCGGGCGGCGTCGATCACCCAGTAGGGATTGCGGAGGAGTTCCCTTCCCAGGAAGACGAGGTCGGCGCGCCCGTTTCCGAGGATTTCCTCCGCCTGCTCCGGGGTGGTGATGATTCCGACGCAGCCGGTGGGAATCTCCACCTCTTTCCGGATGGTTTCCGAATAGCGAACCTGATAGCCGGGGTACACCCGGGCCGGGGGCTTCGGAACCATGCCGCCGGAGGAGACGTCGATCAGGTCGACGCCCTCTTCCTTCAGCAGGCGGGCGATTTCCACACTGTCTTCCAGGGTGAGCCCTCTCTCGTCATGATCGACGGCGGAGATGCGCACGTACAGGGGGCGATCCGCCGTCCACACTTCCCGAACCGCCCGGACCACCTCCTTCAGCAACCGGAAGCGGTTGGCGAGGGAGCCGCCGTACTCGTCCTCCCTCCGGTTGGCGATGGGGGAGAGAAACTCGTGGAGGAGGTATCCGTGGGCCGCGTGAATTTCCACCACGTCGAAGCCGGCCGCGTCCGCCCGGCGCGCCCCTTCCCGGAAAGCCCGGATCACTTCCTCGATCTGGGCTTTGCTCATCTCCTGCGGCATCTTGCTCCGCTCGTCGAAGGGGATGGCGCTGGGGGCGATGATCGGCTCGTCCAGCTCCGCCTTTCGCCCTGCGTGGGCCAGCTGGATCCCGATTTTCACCCCTTGACCGTGGGCGAAATCGACGATTTTTTTCAGGCCGTCCACATGGCGGTCATTCCAGATTCCGAGATCGCGGTCGCTGATCCGCCCGCGGCTTTCCACGGCGGTGGCTTCCAGCATAATCAGTCCGACCCTGCCGACGGCCCTCGTTCCGTAGTGGACGATGTGCCAGTCGGTCACCTCTCCTTCCCGGGTCGCCGAATACATGCACATCGGGGACATGACGATTCGGTTCGAAAGGGTTACGTTTTTGTGGGTGTAGGGTTCGAAGATGAGGGACATGGTTCTACCTCCGTTTGCGGTGTCGTGTTGACGGCGCGCAAATCCTGCTGCCGGGAATTTTTCCCTCTGTAAAAGCATTGTACTCCAATCGGATCGCTCCATCAATCGCAAGGGCATCCTTTCGCCCGGAAGCCTGTTGACACGGAAAAGGGCGGTTTTTTATAATCAACATCGTTAATGATATTTTTAACCTTGTTAACGTTAATAACTCTGAAAGGGTGAAGGACAATCTCCCGCGATTTGGAGGATATCAAGAACCGGCTCGGCGAAGAGATCGCCCGCTCCTTCAAGTGGAGCGGGAACAGTCCGCTGAACGGGCATTTGTTTTCTCTGCTCCTGTTCTCCGAAAAGCCGCTCGGCTTGCAGGAAATGGCCGACGAGCTGGGAGTGACCAAGGCGGCGGTCAGCGTGCGCATCCGCGCCTTGGAGAGGCTCGGCCTGTGCGAAAAGGTCTCCCGCCTGGGAGATCGGAGGGACTTCTATCAGTTGGCGGAGGATGCCGGCCTGGTCTCGATCCGGATCAGTCTGGCGGCGCTGCGCCATATCTCATCGTTTTTGGAAGACCTTCTCGCGGATTTTCCTACCGACTATCCCGAGGAAGAGAGGGCGGCTTTTGAGACGGCCAAACGGCGCCTGGTGGAAATGAAGGCGCTGCATGATCTTTGCCTTGAGCGGCTGGACGGACTTGATGAAGAATGGGAGAAAAGGAAAAAATCCCTTTGAGGGCAAGGCGGATTTCCGGAATGCGACGGAAAGTTCGGCGAAGGACCCGCGGCGGCCGGCCGGAATGGACGCCCCGGGAGTGTCCGCCGCTTTCGGGCGATACGGACATGCCGGACGTCCGGAGCCGATCTTTCCTTTTCCGGTGCGCCTCCCCGTGACGTTTTCCGAATCGGCCCCGTAAAAGTTCCGGGTGCATCGGACGCCGGAGGATTCGGGCGCCTTCAGAAAACCTCGAGCCCGGGCTTATGCCTTCGGATTGCAAGGACGCACCTTTCATCGGATCCGTGCACGGATACATGATCTTCGGACAAGGAGGAATTCCGTTTTGAGCTGGTTGACCCGCTTTTCCCTGAAAAATGTGGCCGCCGTACTCATCCTGATCCTCCTCGTCACCCTCGGCGGGGTGTATTCGGCGGGACAGATGAAGATGGAGGCGATGCCGGACATCTCTTTTCCGGTGATCGTCGCGATCACTCCCTATCCCGGAGCGTCGCCGGAGGACGTGGACGAAAAGGTGACCCAGCCCATCGAGCAGGCGCTCATGGGCACAAAGGGGGCGAAAAAGGTCCAGTCCATCTCGGCGGACAGCACCTCGGTCGTGGTGGTGGAATTTGATTTCGATGCCGATTTGGACAAGATTCAGCGAGAGATGGAAGAGGCGGTGAGCCGGCTCCAGCTTCCCGACGAAGCGATGGACACCACCTTCAACCGCTTCGGCTTTGACACCTTCCCCATGATGATCGTCAGCCTGTACAGCAAAGATAAGAAGCCGGAGGAACTGGAAAAATGGGTGAAGGAAGAAGTGGAGCCGGCCTTGAAATCGGTCGCCGGCGTCGGACGGGTCGACGTCAAGGGGCAGGGTCCCAAGGCCGTGGTGGTTCGGCTCAAGCCGGACAAACTGAAAAAGTACAATCTGACCTCCCAGCAGGTGCAGCAGGCGCTCCAGGGGAACAACGTTTCCATCCCGGTGGGGGATTTGCGCGTGGACCGGCTGGATATGCCGGTGCGCGTCGACCGGAAAATCACCTCCGTCGAGGACCTGCGGAACATGCGCCTGACGGTCTACCCCGACGCCCAGGCGGGGATGAAGCAAGCCTTTGAGCAGATCGGACAGGGAATGGAAGGATTGGGGCAGGCCGTCGGCGGTTTGGGGCAGGCCGTGGGCGGACTCGGTGAAGCGGTGGGTCAGCTCGGCCAGGGATTGGGCCAGGTGGGCCAGGGAGTGGGA
This sequence comes from Planifilum fulgidum, assembly GCF_900113175.1. Taxonomy (NCBI): domain Bacteria; kingdom Bacillati; phylum Bacillota; class Bacilli; order Caryophanales; family Thermoactinomycetaceae; genus Planifilum; species Planifilum fulgidum. Next base: position 39,399 of record NZ_FOOK01000029.1, read on the forward strand.
CTGGTGCAGGCCCAGGTGCAGCTGCTGCAGTCGGCACAGCAGTTGCAGGCCCAGCTTCTCGGGGATCGCATCGCCCTGAACGATGCGGAACAGCGGCTCCGGGAAAATCCCGCCGACGGGGAAGCGGCCCGCGAAGTGGCGATGTTGAAGGCCAAGATTCAAGCGGAGGAAAAGGGGCTCAAGGAAATCGACAACCGGATCAGACAGATTCAAAAGCAGATGCCCCAACCGAAGGGAACGGGCGGGAAGAACGCCCAACTCCCCTCCGGCCTTCAGCCGCCCAAGGCGACCGGCCAGAAGATGACGAAACCGTCCTCCGCCGGGGAGCAGAAGATCCGGACGATCAAACTGTCCGATATTGCCGAGGTCAAGGAGACGTCGGAAGGGAACACCCTGATCACCCGGACCAACGGCAAGCCCTCGGTCAACATTGAGGTAGTCCAGGCGCCGGACGGGAATGTGGTCGAAGCGGTCGACGGGGTTAAAGCCAAACTGGACGAACTGAAGAGGAAGCATCCGGAGATCGAGACCACCCTCCTGCACGATCAGTCCCGGGCCGTGAAGGATTCCATCATGACGATGGTGCGGGAAGGGTTGCTGGGCGCCCTGTTCGCCTCCCTGGTGATTCTGGTGTTCCTGCGCAATCTGCGCACCACCCTGATCGCCATCGTGTCCATTCCGCTTTCGGTGCTCACCACGTTGATGCTGCTAAATCAAGCGGACATCACCCTCAACATCATGACCCTGGGCGGCCTTGCCGTGGCCATCGGCCGGGTGGTGGATGACAGCATCGTCGTGATCGAGAACATTTACCGCCACTTCTCCAAGACCCGGGAGCGGGGGGTCTCCCTGATCCAGTACGCCACCAAGGAAGTGGGTTCGGCGATCGCCTCTTCGACGATGACGACGGTGGCCGTGTTCGTTCCTCTGGGAATGGTGAGCGGGATCGTCGGAAAAGTTTTCGTTCCCTTCGCCGTCACCGTCGTGATCGCCCTGCTCAGCTCGCTGGTGGTGGCGGTGACGGTGGTGCCGCTGCTCGCCAAATTGACCCTTTTGAACGGAAAAAAGCTGAAGACGGAACACCGGGAGAGCCGATTGGCCCGGGTTTACCGGCAGGCCTTGTCCTGGGCGCTGGATCACCGGAAAACGGTCCTGTTGCTCTCCACGGTGATACTGTTGGCCAGCCTGCTCCTCATTCCGGTGGTGGGAACCAGCTTTTTGCCGGCGGATAAGGACAAGGCGATCCGGATCGAGGTGAAGATGCCCTCCGGCACGGCGCTGGAGGTGACCAACGAGAAGGCGAAGGAGATTGAAGACCAGTTGAAGACCTATCCCGAGGTCCGCGTCGTGTCCACCACCGTGGGGAACCTGCGCGGGCAGCTGGCGGGGGACGGTTCGATCGGCAGCACCAACCGCGTCAACACGTTTGTCAGCCTGGACCCCGATACGAAGATGGACGCCTTCGTGAAGCGCGTCCGCGACGACATGGAGCGGATCAGGGGAGACGCGGAATTGAACGTGCATGAGGTGAACAGCATGATCCCCACCAGCGGCGAAATTGTCGCCGTGGTGAAGGGGGACCGGATAAAGGACATCCGCAAGGTGGCCGAGGAGCTTACGGAACGGATGGAGAAGATGGACAGCCTGGCCAACGTGACCAACAACCTGAGCGAGCAGAAGGAACTGGTGAATATCGAAGTCGACCAGAAGAAGGCGGCCAAGGAAGGATTGTCCGCCGCCCAGGTGGCCATGTCGATCCGGGGCCTGTTTGAGGCGGACACCGTGACGGAGCTGGAAAACGGTTCCCAGGTGCAGGAGATCAAGCTGGGGCTGGAGCGGAAGGATCTCGATTCCGTGAAGAAGCTGAAGGATATCCGGATCATGGGCCCCACCGGGGATCTGGTCCGGCTCGGGGACGTGGCCGAGGTGAAAAAGGTGAAGGGGCCGGTGACGATCCAGAAGGAAAACGGCCAGCCCTACGCCACCGTCACCGGGGACATCACCATCTCCGATTCCGGCGCCGTCTCCCGGGAGGTGCGGCAGATCATCGGCGAGATGGACCTGCCCTCCGGCATCTCGGTAAACCTCAGCGGAGAGACCGAGGAGATGGACAAGAGCTTCGCCCAGCTGGGCGTGGCCATGGTGGTGGCCGTGCTGGCGGTCTATCTGGTGATGATCATCGCCTTCGGCGAAGCCACCGCTCCCTTCACCATCATGTTCTCCCTGCCGTACGCGGTGATCGGGGGACTGGTGGGATTGTGGATCTCCGGTCAGCCCATCAGTGTCTCCGCCCTGATCGGAGCGCTGATGTTGATCGGGATCGTGGTCACCAATGCCATCGTGTTGATTGACCGGGTGCAGCAGCAGCGGGCGCGGGGGCTGGACGTTCGTTCCGCGCTGCTGGAGGCGGGAGGAACCCGACTGCGCCCGATCCTGATGACCGCTTTCGCCACCATTTTCGCCCTGCTTCCCCTGGGGCTGGGCTACGGTGAAGGAAGCCTGATCTCCCAGGGGTTGGCGGTGGTGGTGATCGGCGGGCTGACGTCCTCCACGTTCCTCACCCTGTTCATCGTTCCGATCATGTACAGCATCCTTACGGGAGTGAAGGAGCGGGTGATCGGAAAGCGCGCCGGTTCGTCGGCATGACGTACAAACGGCCGTTGACGCGAAGTCAACGGCCGTTTCCTGTGTGTGAAGGATGTATCCGGCGGCGGCATGCCCGGCCCGAAAGGTTTCAAGCGTCCTTTCCCACCGCCTGCCGGATGTGACTGAATCCGTCCCGCTTCAGGAGCTGGAGCAGTTCCCGGTTGATTTTCCGGGCGATGGAAGGTCCCCGGTAGATCATCCCGGTGTACACCTGGACGAGGCTGGCTCCCGCGCGGATTTTTTCGTAGGCGTCCTCTCCGGTGAAGATGCCTCCCGTTCCGATGATGGGGACGCGTCCGTCGGTGTGCCGAAAGATGCGGCGAATCACTTCGGTGGATCGCTTCGCCAGGGGGCGGCCGCTGAGTCCCCCCGCTTCTTCGCGGAGGGGGGAGGAGATCCCCTCCCGGGAAAGGGTGGTGTTGGTGGCGATAAACCCGTCGATCCCCGCCTCCAGGGAGACATCCACCGCCGTCTCCAGGGCCTCATCGGTCAGGTCCGGCGAGATCTTGAGGAGGAGGGGGCGGATTTCCCCGGTTTCCTCCCGCAGCACTTCCCGCTCGCCGAGGATGTCTTCCAGAAGCGGCTTCAGCGCCTCCGGCCGATGCAGGTCCCGGAGCCCCTCCGTGTTGGGAGAACTGATGTTGATGACGAAATAATCGCCGTGGCGGTACAGGGCGCGGAGACTGCACCGATAGTCCTGAAAAGCTTGTTCGTTGGGAGTGTTGCGGTTTTTTCCGATGTTGATGCCGATGGGCAGGCGGGGCCGGGGGAGACGGGTGAAATGCTCCATCGCCTGACGGGCTCCGCGGTTGTTGAAACCCATCCGGTTGATGAGGGCTTCTTCCCGGGGCAGCCGGAACAGGCGGGGCTTGCGGTTGCCCGGCTGCGGCAGCGGGGTGATCGTCCCCACCTCGATGTGTCCGAAGCCGAAGGCGGAAAGGGCCGGATAAACCGTGGCGTTTTTGTCGAAGCCGGCGGCCAGTCCCACCGGATTGGGAAAGGACAGCCCCCAAAGAGAAACTTCCAGGGCCGGGTTTTCCACCGCGTAGAATTTGCGGGACAGAGACAGAAGCGCGGGGAAGGATTGAAGGGACTCCAGCCCCCGGACCGCCCATTCGTGCGCCCGCTCGGGATCGTATCGAAACAGGAGACGTCGCCATAAGGAATACAAGATGTCTCTTCCCTTCTGTTCATTCGTTCTATTTATGATGAGAATCCTCCCGTTTTATTCCGGTGCAAATGCGGGATCACTTCAAGAAGAGATTTGGCAACCTTCTACCATAATAACATGTTTCCCGTCTCCGCCGTGGGATGCGTTCGCCCGGGAAGGTTGACGCTCTCACGAGGATCCGGGAAACCCGTCAAAAAAGGCATCGATGGTGATTGGGAAATGGATCGGCGGCCGGTGGACCGCCATCCGGCCGGTTTATGCGAGAAATCCCACCAGAAAGCAAAGGAAACCCAGGATGATCGGTTCAAAAAACGCATCTTTTTTTCTCAGAAACAACCAGATTCCCAGACATTCCAAAAAAAGTCCCGCCAGAAAAAAGAATGTGCTCCAGTTTTCCATGATCCATTCTCCTCCGGAAGCGGTCCATACTTCAGTTTTAAGTATAATGGATGAAGAATGGAGGGAAAACGGTGAAACTTCGTTTTGTCACGGAAAATGTCGGAAAGTTGGAGGAAGCGAGGACCGTCCTCTCTCCCCTGGGCATCGAAGTGGTCCATCATTCCCTCGCACTGGTGGAACCGGTGGAGGGCGGGATTGAGGACGTTTGTCTCGAAAAGTTGCGCCAGGTGAGGCGAACGGGATTGAACCGGGTGATGGTGGACGATGCCGGGCTTTTTCTGAAGGCATACCCGGGCTTTCCCGGCGTGTTGACCAAAAGGATTTTCGATCAGATCGGATACCGGGGTTTTATGAAACTGCTGTCGGGCGAGTCGCGCCAGGCCTGGCTGGAGGGAACGGTCGCCGTCCTGTGGGACGGGAAGGTTCGCTGTTTCACCGGCAGGACCCACGGCAGCATCATCGAGGCGGACCCGGAACGCCTCCGGCCGGAACCGGGCTTCCCCTTCAACCCGGTCTTTGTTCCCGAGGGGGAGGAGCGGGTCTTGTCGGAGCTGTCGCCGGAAAAGCGTCTTGAGCACTCTTACCGGAGAAAGGCGCTGGAGCAGCTGGCGGCCTGGCTGAAGGAACGGACGGGTCGGAATGACGGGGAGCCTGCGGACTAGAACGGCGGAGCCGCTTCGGATTTCCGTCGATTTTCTGACAGGTTTCTCCTCGCCGGGAAAAGGGATGTCAAGCGTCAGTGAAAATGTCACCATAAAACGTCCGTGATTCTGTCACCTTAACCCTTCCCATCCCGAGCGGGAGTGAAAGTGACCGACAAGGATGGGAAGGAGGTGGTATGAATCCGGGATCAAAGATTCCTGCCTTCAGCCTGCTAACCCGATGACGACTGGCCATGACCTTGATTTTGAGGTATCATGGAGTTGGATTTTGGTGTTACCCAGGCTTTGCGCCATGGGTGATTGGGAGCAGGCTTACGAGGTTTCGTAACGCCTGCCTTTTCTTTTTCCGGCTTCGAAGCAGGCTTTCGAACCGGTTTTTCCACCCGCTTGACGAACAGGATCTCCCCGCTATGCTCGATGCACACCGAACCGTCCAGGGTCTGGCGAACCTCCACCTCCGTTTTGAGCGGAAGGATGCGGTCGGATACGATCTTGTACGTGTGTCCTTGGTACGAGATCGTTTGACCCGAACCCACTTTCCGGTATACCCCCCGGTAGCAAAGGATGTGCTTCAGGGCGCGGGGGTGGGTGTAAGGGACGAAGGCAGATTCTTTTTCAGCCGGTTCCACGGCGAACAGCCGATTGTGTTTTTCGATCAACTCGGGCAGAACCTCGTTTCCTTCGTCGACGGAGCCGACCTTTCGTAAACGGAGCTCAATGATCCAGCGGTCCTGTGTCGTCTGGAAGCATCGCT
>NZ_FOOK01000030.1 GCF_900113175.1 Planifilum fulgidum
GCCCTGTTCCCGGTATTTCCGCATCCAGATCTTTAATCGCCCCACATCTTGAATCCCCAGCTCTTCAGCAATCTTTGCCTTGGGAATGCCCTGAAGCCTCATTTCCACTGCCTTCTTTTTCAGTTCAAAGCTATATGTCTTGAATTTCTGTCCTTTTCTTGCCACGAAAATCACCCCTTAAAGTAATTTTCACAGGGGTGTTTTCCTGTGTCTACTTTAAGGGGTGCACTTCACCGTCCGCAGGGTTTTTTGCGTCGTGTTCCGATGACGAAGGGCCGTTTTCTGGAGATACCGACCGGAAAAGAAGGAAGGCAGGGACCCGGAGGCTTTTCAGAACGGGACGGGCGCTTCAAAAGCCGTTGAAGGGGCGGGCGGTTCGCGAGCGCAGGCCGGTGATCGTCGCGGGATTGAGCTCTTCCGCCGCGGTATCCGGCATGTGGGGCCGGGGACGAGGCGCGAGAGCACCCGTTTCGGCGGCGGAAGGTTTTCTCAGATCGCAGGGGTCCGGTGAGAATGGCCGGCTCCGGACACGCCATGCACCGGGCCGGCGGTGGAATTTCCCCGGAGTTCGGCGGCACGACCGCCGCGATTTTCCCTCCTCCCCTTGAGGCGGAGGAGACATGGCCGATGGCCGCCGCCGGGATTTTCAGCGGGTTTTTTTGCGGGCGGAATGCCTCACCGCCGACGCCGTCCGCGACAAAAATTTTTGATCCCGGCCGCTCCGCGGTTTTTTCATATTGAGCACTTTTTCTTAGACCAGTAAGATGAATCCGTTCAAATGCCGGGAAAAAACGGATTTTCGCGAGACGTTTCATCAAGCTCCCCCGGGAGCGGAAGCGTTTGACGAAAGGCGGAACACGTCGGGGTGTGAAAAATTTCGGAAGCGAGTCCATGCGGTTTTTTCGTTTCGATGCGGAAATCCGGCACATGATTAAGCGGTTTGGAAGACGGAAGGTGGGGGGTTCGCGAATTGTTCGCTCGGAGGGGCTCTTCCAGGAGGGGTGCATGCATTTTGATCCGGCGGTGTCATCGGTTTTCATCCGGCAGGGGTGAATCAGCTGTTTCTGGTGGTGTCGGGAAGCGGTCGGGTGCGCGGCGAAGCATCCGACAGGGTTCCGATCCGCGCGGGTGAGGCGGTTTTTTGGGAGGCCGGCGAAGGACACGAATCGGGAACGGAGACGGGCATGACCGCCATCGTCATCGAAGGCTCCGTTCTGAATCCGGCCTGAAGGGCCGGTGACGGTGGATGGCTTCGGGTGCATGCCGCTTCGTTTCGCCGCATGCAGCGGCGCTCCGCGGCAAACCTCCCGCCGTCGGGTTCCGATTTCAGGCTGTTCCTAAGGAAAAGGTGCAAAAGAAAAGAGCCGGAGAGGACTCTCCGGCTTGGAAAGTGGCGTCCGATCACGCGCGGAGGCATCACCCGCTGACCGCCGCTTCCTCCTCGTGCAGCAGGCGCCACAGCCGCTCTTTGCACCGGAGGAAGGGTTCCTGGGTGACCATCCGGCGGGAGCGGGGGCGGGGGAGATCGACGGTGACGATCTCCTTCACCCGGGCGGGGCGGGGGGTGAGGACATAGATCCGGTCCGACAGGTAGATCGCCTCGTCGATGCTGTGGGTGATCAGGCCGATGGTGTGCCCCAACCGGTCCCGGATGCTCAAAAGCCAGTCCTGCATCTGTTCCCGGGTCAGGGCGTCCAGGGAGCCGAAGGGTTCATCCAAAAGCCAGAGATCCCGTCCGGTCACCGCCGTCCGCAGGAGGGCGGCCCGCTGCCGCATGCCCCCGGAGAGGCGGGAGGGGTACTCATCGGCGAAATCCGTCAGGCCGAAGACGGGCAAAAGTTCCCGGGCCTTCTCCCGGGCCTTCCGGCGGGATAGGCCCTGGACCTCGGCCCCGAGGATGGCGTTGTCCAGCACGGTCCGCCACGGAAGCAGGCAATCCTTCTGCATCATGTAGCTGACGTGGCCGGTGCGGCCGGTCACATCCCTTCCGTCCAGGGTGACGGTGCCCCGGTCCGGCACCTCCAGCCCGCTCAGAATGTTGAAGATCGTGCTTTTGCCGCAGCCGCTGGGGCCGATCAGGGAAACGAATTCCCCGGAGCGGATGTCCAGGTCGATCCCCCGGAGGACGGGGAGGTCCCCCGCGGGAATGCGGTAAGTTTTATGGATGTCGCGAAGGCGCACTTTCATCGCGTGTTCCTCCATCGTCCGTCCGCCGTCATTGGGGCAGGAATTCGTTGGTGAAAGCCTTGGCCGGGTCGATCTTTTTCTCGATCAGCTTGTGTTTCCACATCCAATTCGTGAAATCGACCCATACTTCTTCCCTTTGCACTCCCCAGGCCGGCGAATCGGCCCGATACTGTTTGCTGATCCACTGCTGGGATTTCCGGACCAATTTGGGATCCGATTCGGGAACGGCCTCGATCAGGATGTCGGCCGCTTCTTCGGGGTGGTCGATGGCAAATTCGTATCCCTTTTTCACCGCCTTCAGGAACTTTTTGATGGTATCCGGATCCTTCCGGATCATCTCTTCGTTGGTGATGATCGTCGGCGTGTAGAAATCGAGGACGGGGTCCAGATCCTTCAGGTAGATGACGTCCAGGGGAACCTTCCGAAGCTCCGCCTCAATGCCCGTCCAGCCGTAGTAGATCCAGGAAAAGTCGATATCCCGCTTGACGGCGGTGAAGAAATCGGCCTGGCCGATGTTGACGATGCGCACCTTGTCTTCCACGTTGTCTGTTTTGACGCCGTCCAGCTCAAGCACCGTCTGGATGAAGGCGTTCTCGATCGGCGTTCCCCACCCGCCGTAGGTTTTGCCGACGAAATCCTTGGGCGAGCGGATCTTTTTCCCTTTGGGGGCGGCGAATCCCGAGGTGTTATGCTGCAGGATGGCCGCGATCGACACGATGGGCACTCCCTGGGCCCGGGCCTGGGTCACATATTCCTGGGAGCTGATGCCGAAGGGGGCCTTGCCGGCACCCACCAGTTCGTTGGCCGAGGTTTTGCCCGGGGTGACAATCTCCACTTCCAGCCCCTCTTCGGCAAAATAGCCCTTGCTCTGGGCGACGTACAGGCCCGTGTGGTTGGTGTTGGGCAGCCAGTCCAGCATGATGGTGACTTTCTTTTTGCCCCCGGACGGGGAATTCTCGTCGGAAGTCCCGCCGCACGCCGACAAAACCAGCGTGAGGACCAGCATGAGAATGGATGCGGTGCGGATGCTTTTCCATCGTTTCATCGTAAGTTGCGCGCTTTTCGGCAGAAAGGCCGGGAAAGCCGCTTTTCCCTCCTTTTGCTGAAATTATTTTGCCGACTGGTCGTTTCGGCTTTGTTTCCAGGGAACCGCCAACCGTTCCAACAGGCGGATCAGGAAAAACAGGAGCCAGGTCCAGAAAGTGATGGCCAAGATGGCCACGAAGACCCGGTCCGCGGCGAAGGAATGCTGCGCCCGGACCAGGAAGACGCCCAGGCCCACATTGGCCCCCAGCCACTCGGCGATTACCGCCCCGAGGACGCTGTAGGTGGCGGCGATTTTCACCCCCGAAAAGAAGGCGGGCAGGGCGTGAGGGAAGCGGACCATGCGGAAGATCTGCCAGGAACTGGCCCCCATGGACCGAAGCAGCCGAACCATGTCCGGATCCGCCGAGCGGAGCCCGTCCGCCGTGCTGACGACCACCGGGAAAAAGGTGACCAGGGCGACGACCAGGACCTTGGGCAGCAGGTCGTACCCGAACCAGAGGATGAGCAGGGGAGCGACGGCGATGACCGGCACCGTCTGGGTGCCGACCAAGAGGGGATATAGCCCCCGCTTCAGCCAGGGAGAAAGCTCCATCACCATCGCCAGCAGCCACCCGGCGGCGATTCCCGCCGCGAAGCCGAGGGCCGCCTCCTGCAGCGTCGGTCCCGTGTGGCGGAGGAGGAGGGGCATGTCCGCCGCCAGGGTGCGCAGGATGTCGGTCGGGGCGGGAAGAAGCCATTTTTCCACGCCGGTGAGCCGGACGCCTCCCTCCCACAGGATCAGCAGGAGAAGGAGAATCGACACCGGCGGTCCGATCCTGCGAAGGTGCCTTTGCCACGGAAGGATGGGCACGCCGGTCACCCCTTCCGGTATTTGCCCACTTTTTCATCCCAGTTGAGCCCGGAGGGCTTGTAGTCGATTTTGACGATGCTGATCACCCGATCGCTTCCCGCGGCGATCACCGCCTCCTGGGCCCGCTTCACCACGTCCATCAGCTCGTCGTAGTCTCCCTCCATCGTCGTGTCCAGGGGTCCCACCTCGTAGCGGACGCCCGATTCCCGGATCACATCGATCGCCTTGTCCACCAAGGCGTAGATTTCTTCATCGGTTTTTCCCCGGGGCAATATCTGCAAGCTGACGTTGGCATTCGCCATCCGATCACCTCCCAAAACGTAAAAAAGCCGACCCGGTTTTGGATCGGCATGGCCCACGAGCACTCTCCACCCGTCAAACGGATGGAAGAGGCAAATTCCCTGCGCTGGCATTATCCAGATCAGGTTCGGCGGGTCGGTGCCGATCCGGGCACCCTCTCAGCCGGGCTTCCCCCAGCTCCCCGTTGCCTATTCAGTTTCAGCTACAACATACCACATGTCCCGCGGGTTGACAATGCGTGTGCACATGGGGATTTTTCCCGGTCTGATCAAAAAGGCCATTTTGCTCCGCCCTGCCAACCGGTGTTCCTTTTTTCGAATTGAAATGGAAACGGTCATTTGAAGTCCCGCCCCGCGGCGGGGGGATCGCCATCCGGTTTCCATGCCCGCGACACATCGACAAACCGGTCGCCTTGAAGGAGGGGAACCTCCCCGAACGCATCCATTCGGGCGCAGAAACGGACATCTTCCGCAAAGCCGCGCAAGCGGAGTTCCCTGCCGCCGGCGCAATCCCAGATCAACTCGGCAAGGGAATTCCGCACGGATCGAAAAGCTCCCATAAAGACCCGGGCTTTCGGTGAAAGGCTTCTTCTCAGCCGGGACAGGATCGCCCCGGCCCCAAATCATCCTCGATTCCCGGACGGAGGCGGTTTTCACCCTCTCGGGCATCCGCCCATTGTACACCGCACGGTACCACCGTGATGTCGGTGCCGGTTTGGGCGTGGATTCGTTCGGCTGCGTCGTCAACCGCCGAGACGTTGAGCAGGGACCGACCAACAGGGCGGACGCCTTTGCGGCGGCCGCGGAACACGCCGCTCCGTTCAGGGAAACGGGGGATAAGGAGGGGCCGCCCGGTTCGGCGGCCTCTTTTCGGTCCGCGACGAGGGCGGCTTTTCGTTTTTTCGCAAACCGTTCCGCTTGTCCGTCCCGGGCCGGCGGTGGGGAAAGATCCACGGCGTGAAGTGGAACGCCGTGACGACGGTGGAGGAAAAACTCAGGACATCGACAATGACGGTGATGTCTCCCCGTTCGGCGGCCTCCCTAGCTCCCCGCAGTCCCCATTCCACCCGGCACATATAGGGGGATTGGCTGTACACGAACCGCTACCTCCCGTCTCATAGAAATGGGGATGTTCTTCAGTCCATCCCACCGATCAAGCGGATTCGTTGTGGTCCGGGCAAGAAACCTCGGGCTGAAGCTGGTGAATCTTTCGGCGCGGTTGATTAACACGACCGTCTGGTTGAAAGCGGCCGCTTTCGCAAATCGAAAGGTCCCGCGGGCCGATTGTCCAGAGAGGGAGGGCCGAACCATGCGGACATGTTGCCACCCGGTGTTGCTCGCCTCCTTTTCATAACGATGCTGATGCTGACCGGCCGGAGTTGAGCGGGGCAGCCTGCATCCGTCCGGCGACGGATGAGAATTCGGCCGCGATCCGCGACACTTTGACGCGAGGCGGAACGCGCGGAGAGCGCTTCGCATCGGCCGGCTCTAAAGGATGCAGTGATGATCATAAGTCCAAAAATGGATTGCCCGCTTTTTATGACGGGTGGAATTGCCCATGCCATCGAAGTTCGGCGGTTCGGCCCGGATGAGTTGAGAAAAAGGCGGGATTGCAGCACGATCCCCGAAGGACGAAATCAACGGGAACGGCGCTTGCACCGGGGTTTCCTTCTCGTTTTGAAATAGCCCTTCCATGCAAAACGGATGCATACAAAAGGACAGCCGGTTACATCACTTCGGTTGCCTTCACTTTTCCGGATGCGCAGGATTCAGGCTTACGCAAGTTGCCTGATCTTTTCAGGCAAGATGGAGGCGTAGTTCCCAAATTGGATCATCTTGCGAAAATGGATGGAAACATCGCAGGTTCGGTTGTGCCCTCCCGTTTTCGCTGCGAACCGGAGACGGCGAAAAGTACGTGGCCGTACGGGATCAGCGAATTCTCGGCTGTTTATCTTGCTGGCCCGTGATATTTTTCTCCGATGGCGGAAACCATAATTAACCGGATGCGGAATAAAGGAGGGAACTTGCGTGATCCATCGAGGATTGATCGGAGCGGCAGCGATGTTGGCGGTCCTGGCGGGGGCCGTGTGGAGCGTCGAAACCTGGGCGGCAAAGGATGCGGAGGGAGCTGCCGCATATCGTGAAACCCGGCAGGTCCGGCCCCTTTCCACCCGACCTCCCTCCGGTGAGGCGAAGCGGGAGATGGAGGAGCGAATTGCGAAGTATCTGGGCATCTCCCGCGAAGAGGTGGCAGCATTGGTCGATCAAGGGGTGAAGCACTGCGACCTGTTCCCCGCCGCGGCGATCGCCAAGCTGAGCAACCGGGATCTGCGGGCGGTGCTGGAGGAGAAGACGGAGCAAAAAACGTGGCGTTCTGTGGCGGAGGATCTGGGCGTGGATGCGGAGCAATTCCGGCGCGAGGTGCATCGCATCCTTCCCGCGGCGGCGAGAAAGGGAATTTGGCTGGACCACCACCCGGAGGTGGTTTCCAAGAGCATCGCCGAATATTTGAAGATGGACGAGAAGAAACTGGAGGCGATGATCAAAAAGGAAAAAGTGCGTCCCCGGGAATGGTTGAAAGCGGCCGTACTGTCCAAAATCAGCGGCAAGCCGCTGGGAAAAGTGATGGCCATGAAGAAAAAGAGCAGCTGGTTGGAAGTGGCCACCGACTTGGGCGTGTCCCGGGAGGAAATCCGGACGGAGATGAAGCGGTTGAGGAAAATCCTGAAAAAACACGCCAACCGGTGGGATGAAGAGCACAGGGAAACAGGAAGAGAAACGGGGCAGATACCATCGCATCGGCTGAGTGAAAATTTGTTGGGTCGGGTGCCGGCATAGCGGCACCTTTTTTGTCGTCTGAATGCGCGTTTGAGGGAAGAAATCTCCCGGCGCGGCCGATCCGTTCCACAGCCCGGTTTAACCCCTTCGATGGCGAATTGCTTCAAACGGCCCCAAACAATGCACCAGGGTAATCTCTCCCCGGTGGCCGTGTTTGTTCAGTTCAGCTTCATGGACGGGATGTTCTTCAATATCCAATGTTTCCACCTTGTCAATTTCGCCCGGAAATTCGGTTTTGTCGTGCATGGCTTCGCTTCGATGCTGATATTGCCGTGGATTGTGGCATAAGGCTTCAGAAGGGCATCTGAGATTATTCTTTGCTCCGGCAGGGAAACCGTTCCCTTGGGGATTCGGATGAAATGGTGTTGGTTCCGAATGGAACAGCTCACGTACAAATCCCATGTTCCCTCCCTGGCGAAGGGACGTGTGGAGAATTCGCCCTGAAAGGAGAAGGTGTTTGCGTCTAGCCGTTCCGTTGAGAGCGGGAAGTATTCATCCATCGGCATGGACCGCTCACGAATATACAAGGACAAGGAAGGTTCATCCTGAAGATCCTGTTTAAAGGTCAGGGACCCGGCAATATGGATGTCGCTGGGGCCGTTCCATTCCATTTGGTCGACAGCGCAAATCGGTTTCTTCACCCGGACCCTTTGCTCGCTCTGCCTGAGGGCCGATTCGTAGACTTGCATCCACTGATCCACATATCGGTCTTCACTGAGGACCTCCGGGGTTTTCCTGGCCTCCTGTCCCAGGGATTCTCTCAGCCCCGGATCGGTGAACAGTTTCACCATGGCATCGGCCAGTCCGTCGATATCGCCGGGTTTCACCAGAAGCCCGTCCACTCCGTTGCGGATAATGGTCCTGGGACCGTAGTTCACGTCGTAAGCGATTACGGGGGTGCCGACCATCTTGCTCTCGATGATGGACAGCCCGAAAGCCTCCTCGGAAGAGGGCAATACGGAAAAGGCCGCCCTTGAAAACACACCGATGGCGTCTTGCGTGATGCCGCAAACTTTGACGTGCTGCTCCAGTTCCAAATTCCGGATCAGTTTTTGGTAGTCTTTTTCCTCCGGTCCGTGGCCCCAAATTTCCAATTTTGCTTGCGGAACCTTTTTCACAACCCGTTTGAAAGCCCGTATGGCGTGATCCACGTTTTTCAGCTTCACAAATCTTCCCACGTAAACGCAAGTGAAGGGCTCCCTCTCCACGTCCGGCCTCGGTTGAATCCTGGGAGCGCAGTGGGGAATGACGTGGAAGGTGGATCGAGGGCCGAATTGGCGCTCGACATCTTTTTTCTGGAGGTCGGTGGTAAAGATGACGGCATCAAACTGATCCACTTTTTCCAAAACCGTTCCGTGGACCTCTTTTAACGGCGCACCGTAGGTGTAGGGTTCTTGCAGATGAAGGGAATGAAACATCTTGATTTTGACGACATGGGGATGATTCATCTTGAGAAGGATATAATCCGTATTTTTCTTTGAGACATCCGTTTGAAAGATCGCCTTCGGATACCGGTCGGCGATTTTGTGAAGCCAATGGAGCTTCAGCGCCAGGACGTTCGGGAAGGTGTCGATGAGGGCCCCGTCCCGGTCAAACCAGTTCACCTGGATGCACTTTTTGGTTTTCGGGTTGTACCGGTACTCCAGAAAACAGCGTCCCGCCTCATCCAGGAACCGCTTTTGTCGGGGATTGGCGGTGTCCCGTTCATAATCGACGATCTGTCTGATGCGACCTTTCATGTCGAAGTGTTCACGGCGGAGAAGAACCCGGTTTTCATCGAAGTGGTCGATGAAGCTTAACCGCCCGTCGGCATCATACTCTTTATATTTGACGAGTTTGCCGTTTTGATACAGGTAATAGCCGTTTGTCTCCGGGTCGGGTTCAAGGTCGAATCCTTCTTCTTCCGCGGGATGATCGATCATAGGAGCATCGTCCGCCGCGACGGTCTGAAAATCGTCGTTTGTCTTGTGGGAGAGGTATTCAAACAGGTTGAGAACGGGGATATCGGGATGGAGGAGGTTTAAACGGATCATTTCTCTTCGAATAAAGTCATAGTTGGGATTGAAGTTGAGAGTGAGAATGGATATTTGACAATTCCTTTTTTCGCGAAGAAGCTTGGCTCTGGCGAGCACGTTGCGGGTTCCCCCGCCTCGGGTGTGGCTGATGGAGTTGAAGAGGTAGAAAATCGGCTCCCTCATGTTAGCCACCCTAACTTGCATTGTGATGCGATACGATTTTACCATATTATAGTAGGTTCATGTTAAGTCAAAAGGGCAAAGGCGGCCTTCTTGGATAAACCCGACGTTGTCAGCCGTGCCGAGTGGGGAGCGGATGAATCGCTTCGCTACAATTCAAACGGTACGGAAAAGTGGCCGCGGGAATATGATAAAGTCATCCATCTCGTCGTCCACCACACCGACACGCCTGTGAACGATCCCGATCCTGCCGCCCGTGTCCGTTCCATTTGCTATTACCACACGGTGACGCGAAAGACAGATATGCAACCATCTGAAGTAGCACCGGGACGCCGGATGAAACGGCTGAACTCCCGTGAAACGGTCTCTGTATTTCACAGAGGCCGTTTCCTTTGCCTCAGGATGGTCGCTTTCCCGGGACGAGGTTCGGGCTTTCCGGTCGGTTGTCGTGAAGAGGCGACGGGATGGGGGAGGAGATGAGCGGATGGCCGTCCGGTTGGGATTTTATTTCACAAAAAAGCAATAAGTTTTGCTTCGGTTTTTTCTCGCGCTAAACTAATAGAAAAAGGAGGTGTCTCTGGATGAACACATATTACCCGCCGGCCTTTCAATCAAAGCGGTTTCATTGCATGTACTGCCATGTGCTGGCCGAGCAGAACTGGTTCAGCATCAATGCAAAAAACCGGTTGTGGCGGTGCGTGTGCCATCATTGCAAAAACGAGTCGGTGTGGATAGAGATCAAGAAGGGTGAAGGCCGCATTTTGCATCCCGACATCCTCCAGGGCCCACCCCCCCACGATGAAATGCCGGAAGCGGTGAAGGAGTTTTATCTGGAGGCGGCGTCGATTGTATCCAAGTCTCCCCGGGGCGCTTCGGCTTTGCTTCGTCTGGCCTTGCAACGGCTGATGAAAGAGTTGGGCGAAACGGGGAAAAGCCTGGATGAGGCCGTCGCCTCCCTCGTTGAAAAGGGTTTGCCGGCGGTTGTGCAAAAGGCGTTGGAGCATTCCCGGGTGATCGGAAACGAAGCGGTCTCCCCGGGGCAATTGGATTCAAAGGATGACCAGGCGACGGCGATGCGGCTGTTTGACCTGATCAATTTCATCGTGGAAGACCGGATCACGCGCCAAAAGAAGATCGAGGCCCTTTATCAGAGCCTTTCCGGTTGAAGCGAGGAAGCGGAGGTCCGCAAGAAGCGTCCGCATTTCGGATGCGATTGCTGTTTCATTGCCATGGGACTATTTTTGGTTTTTTCCGTAATGCCGAAAAGGGAAAGGGAGAAGCCCCTTTGGGCTCTCGGGGTGGGGGCTTCTGGGTTTTGAAGCAAAAAAAGAAGGCCCGCATCGGGGCCGGATGATCGGATGGGACCGATTTGCAGCGCCCACCGCCAGGGAGCGGCGGGAAAATCGGTCCCTTCTTGTATGCGAGGGCGGTTTCCGACGGCGGTGAAGCGTTTTTCCTTTTCAGGCCTTTACGGGCGGGCGGGGATGCATCCCCGCCGTTTCTCCTCAGTTTTCCCCAATGCCGTTTCCACCGCCGCCTCCGGTGTTTCCGCCGCCATCTCCGCCGCCGGTTTCGCCGCCGCTGCCGCCGCCATTTCCGCCGCCACCGGGATTCCCGCCGCCGGTTTCGCCGCCGCCATTTCCGCCGCCACCGGGGTTCCCGCCGCCTTCACCGTTGTTACCGCCTGGGTGGGGGGGCGGGGAAGTGTTGTCGCCGCCGTTGTTACCTCTGCCGGGATTCGGTTGCGGCCGGGAATCGGGCGGTTGCGTGCCCGGTCCGGGGGTGTGGGGTTTTTCCGGTCCTGGATTCCAGGACGGTCCGTCGCTTTCGGGAGTGGAAGGTCCTTTCTTGGTGGGCCCCTCGAAGGATTTCGGCTTGAGTCCGGCATGGATCTCGGACATCACTTTGTGGAAGATCCGCGCCGGATAATCGCCGCCGCTCAGTTGGACCCGGCTGCCCTTGTCGTTGTAGACCATGGTGGCCATGACGTAGCGCGGGGTGTAACCGACGAACCACGCTTCCTTGTAGTTCTGGGTCGTTCCCGTCTTTCCGGCCACTTCCCAGCCGGGGATCCGGGCGTTCTGCCCCGTTCCTCCCTCGACGACAAACTTCAGGATCTTCGTCATGATCCGGGCCGTCTGCGGACTGAACACTTTCCGCTGTTCCGGTTCCTTTTTCGGTTTCACCTCGTCCCCGTCCCAAGCCTCAATCTTGCGGATGGTGTGGGGCTCGATGATCTTTCCGTCATTGGCGAAGGCGCTGTAGGCCCCCGCCATCTGAACGGTGTTGACTCCCTCGGTGAGGCCGCCCAGGGCGAGGGGAGCCAGGTAGCGGTCCTCCTTCTTGATGGGGAGTCCCATTTTTTTGGCGTATTCCGCTCCGGTCTTCACTCCGACCACTTCATGCAGCAGACGGACCGTGGCGGCGTTCAGGGATTTGGCGGCCACCGTGCGAAGGGGGACCCACCCCGAATAGGTTCTCGAGTAGTTTTGGGGCGACCAGCCGTTGACGGTGATCGGCGCATCCAGGACGCGGGTATACTCCGTGTATCCTTTTTCCTCGACGGCGGGGGCATACACGCTGATCGGCTTGATGGAGGAGCCCGGCTGTTTCGGCAGCAAGGCCCGGTTCAGGTATCCGCTCAGATAGTTGCGGCCGCCGCCGACGGCGACGATTTCGCCGTTTTTCGGGTCAATGATCGTCGCTCCGGCGTCCAGGCCGGAATGGGCCTTGAGGAGAGGATCGTTTTTCAGCGTGTTTTCCAGGGTTTTTTGGGCGGAGGGAATCAAACCGGTGTAGATTTTGTAAGCGCCGCTGGTCAGCTCCTGTTCGTCCATGCCGTAGCGTTCGGCCGCTTCGTCGATGACCATGTCCACGTAGGCGGCGTACTGGTTGTTCTTTTTGTATTTGGAGAGATACTTCCGGTTGACTCCCAGTCCCTTTTTCTGGTACTTTTTATTTTCCGCTTTGCTGATGAGTCCGGTCTCTTCCATCACGTCGAGGATGGTGTCCCGGCGATCCTTTGCCTTTTTGGGATGCAGGTAGGGGTTGTAAGATCCCGGTGCCTTGGGGAGACCGGCCAAGAGGGCGATTTCGTGGGGTTCCAGCTCCTCTTTGGTGATGTCCTTGTCGAAATAGATCTTGGCGGCCATTTTGACGCCGCGGACCTGGTTTCCGAGGTAGATGTAATTGAGGTAGGCTTCGAGGATTTCGTCCTTGGTGTAACGGCGTTCCAGGTTCCAGGCGATCAGCGACTCCTTGATTTTCCGGCTCAGTTCTTTGTCCCGGTCTTGCAGGATGGCGTTCCGTGCGACCTGCATGGTGATGGTCCCGCCGCCCTCCACCGCGCCCATGGCGAGGAGGTTGCGCACCGTCGCCCGCCCGATGCTTTTCCAATCCACGCCGTTGTGTTTGTAAAAGCGCCGGTCTTCGACGGCGACAAAGGTTTGGATCAGCAGATCGGACTTGATGTCCTCCAGCTTGACGTATTCGAAGTGGGTGTCGCCGAGCTGGACCACTTTTTTATTTTGCCTGTCATACAAGGTGGAGGCGAAGTTCATCTTTTTCATCGATTCCAGATCGTAAACGCCGCCGGTCAGGAAGACGGCGGAACAGCCTCCGGCAATCAAAAGCAAGGAGGTGGTCAACACGAGGAACCACCATTTTTTCCCCATGCTTTTCCGCCACAGTTTCCACATCAACTGGAGTTGTCTCATGCGCAAACGGCTCCCCCCTTTCGGTTCCCCTGTACACCCATCTCTTTCTATCCGCAAACGGCATCGGCTTTTTCCCATGCCGGACGACAAAACCCATGCGTTGCGAGGAAACGCATGGGCTTTGCGCAAATGACATCCTGAGCTCCAACCATCATCCATTGTATGTGGTTGGGGAGGTTTTCATCACAAAGCAGGCGTTGAAAAAATCCTTTTGCAGATGGAGCATCTATGCAAAGGGTCCATACGTTGTGCAACGGCAAGGAGCAACATGAAACGCTGTTCCCCAACGGTTTCCGACTGAGGCCGAACGCCCCCTAATTGTTAATTCTACCCAAAATCCGGTGAAAAGCAAGAGTACGGAAAAGGTTTTAATACCCCTGCAAGGTGGACCAGACTTCCAGTTTGGTTTGAACCTTTCGGATCACCTCATCGGTAAACTCGGTGGTGGTGGAGCTGCCTCCCAGGTCGGCGGTCCGCGTTCCCTCGCGGACGGCTTCGATGGTCGATTCGTAGATGGCCCGGGAAGCGGTGGATGCCCGGGGATCGTTGAAATAGGTGAGCAGGGAGGCCGCGGCCAGGATCATCGCCATCGGATTGGCGATGTTCTTGCCGAAGAGCGTCGGCGCCGTTCCGTGAGGCGCTTCGGCCATGACCACTTTTGGGCTGAAATCTTCGTCGAAGCTGAGCAGGATCGATTCGGCGCCCGCGATGGATCCGAACAACTGCAGGACCAGGTCGCTCAGGCAGTCCCCGTCCCGGTTGAGGGCCGGGATCACCATCGGTTCGCCCGAATTGTTGAGAAGCAGGGCGTAGGTGGCGTCGATCAATTGGGGCTCGTAGGGCACCTCGGGATGCCTTTTGCTGGCGGCGTCCATTTCTTCCTTCAACATGCCTTCGTAGACGGGGCTGACGGTAAATTTGGGGCCGCCGAAGACTTTGGCGTTCATCCGCTTGGCGTGCTGGAAAGCGAATTCCGCGACGGCGCGGCAGGTTTTCCGGTCAATCCGCTCCGTCCGAAACGCCGCCTCCTCCATTCCTTCTCCCTCGCGCCATTCCTCCGCGCCGTAGGCGTCGCCCACCGCCATCCGGATGACGGAAATGGGGGCATAGGTGCCGGCCACCGGGCGCACTCCGGGAATCCGCCGTCCGGTGCGGACGATCACCTTGCCGTCGATTTCCCGGCGCAGGATGGCGTTGGGGCTGCCCACATCCCCCTTCTCCTCCGGCGTGATGGTGGCCGCCTTGAGACCGAAGCCGGCTTTTTTCATCGCCTCCGCCGCCTCATAGACCACCTGGTTCTTGGTTTTTCGCCGGTTTTCCAAACTGAGGTCGAAGAACTGAAAGTCGATTTCAAAACGGATGACATCGGGATGAAGCACCCGGAGGGCCTCCTCCAGGAGCTCCTGCCCGGTTTGATCGCCTTTCATGACCACTACGGTTTTTCGCTCTGACAACGTCGATCACCTCAACTACTAATGCTACCCCCAAACCGTGACGGGAATCAAGAAAAACTGCCGGGGAACGATCGCTTCATCCTTCCCGAAAACCCGCCCAATTTTTTCCGGCCTGGTTCCATGTCCGTTACTCCGGGGGCGAAGGGCGAATGAATTGAAAAAAAAAACGGTGTGGAAAGGAGCCGCTGGAATGAAGCTGCAAAGACGTTTGACGCCCTTTGTCGATCCGCTGCCGGTTCCGGGGGTCTTAAGGCCGGTTGCCAGAAAACCGAACTTTACTTTTTATGTGGTCCGCATGATGGAAGCCTTCCAAAAGCTGCACCGCGATCTTCCTCCCACCCGGATCTGGGGGTATGAGGGAAAATATCCGGGACCCACCATCGAGGTGTGGAGGAACGAACCGGTCCGGGTGCTTTGGCTGAACCAACTTCCCAAAAGACATTTTCTTCCGGTGGATCAAACCATTCACGGAGCCCGTGGAAACCCGGAAGTGAGGACGGTCGTCCATGCCCATGGGGTGGTGTCCCCTCCGGACAGCGACGGCCATCCCGATGCCTGGTTCACGCGCGGGTTCAGGGAAACCGGCCCCTTTTTCCAGCGAAGGATCTACAGGTATCCCAACACCCAGCGGGCGGCGACCCTCTGGTATCACGATCACGCTCTCGGCATCACCCGGCTCAACATATATGCCGGGCTGGCGGGATTTTATTTGATCCGCGACCGCGAGGAGCTGTCCCTCAATCTTCCCAGGGGCAAATTTGACATTCCCCTGGTCATTCAGGACCGGTCCTTCAACCGGGACGGTTCGCTTTTTTATCCGAGAAGGCCGCAATCCGCCCCCCGCGGGATTCCAAACCCCTCCATCGTTCCGGAGTTTTTTGGCGACACAAATCTGGTGAACGGAAAAGTATGGCCCTTTCTGGATGTGGAACCCCGGAAATACCGGTTCCGCCTGCTGAACGGTTCCAATGCCCGTTTTTACACGTTGCGCCTCAGCTCCGGTCAGCCCTTCATCCTGATCGGGACGGACGGCGGGTTGCTGACGCATCCCGTCCGGGTCCAATCGCTCACCCTGGGGCCGGCCGAGCGCGCGGATGTGATCCTCGACTTTTCCGGCTACAGAGGGAAAACCGTCACGATGACCAACAGCGCTCCGGCTCCCTACCCGGACGGTGATCCCGTCAATCCGCGAACGACGGGGCTGGTCATGCAGTTTCGGGTTCACCGGCCGCTCAGCTCGAGGGATACTAGCTCCGTTCCCCGGCGCTTGAGCGCGCTTCCGCCCACGCCGTTGAGCCGGGTGAGCAGGGTGCGAAATCTCTCCTTGGTGGAGAGCACCGACCGCTTCGGCCGGCTGCTTTTGCTGTTGGAGAACAGGCGTTGGTCCGATCCGATCACCACCCGGCCGCGCCTGGGAAGTCTCGAATTGTGGCAATTGATCAATACTACTCCGGACACTCATCCGATTCATATCCACGAGATTCATTTCCGCATCCTGAACCGCCAGCCTTTTGATGTCGACCATTTTAATCGGACCGGAAAGCTTCGGTTCACCGGTGCCCCGCTCCCCCCGTCTCCCGATGAACGGGGACTGAAGGATACGGTCCGCGCCCATCCCGGACAAGTGACGCGGATCATCCCGCACTTCGGGCTCACTTCCTTCACCGGGGAGTTTGTCTGGCACTGTCACATTCTGGAGCATGAGGATTGGGAAATGATGCGTCCCTACCGGATTGTAAGAGGATAGCCCCGGATGAAGGACCGGGAGGAATCCAAGGAAACGGAAACCGGATTCCGGAAGTGGGAGGCGATTTTTGTCGCCTTCACCCGCTTGCGGTCGAGGTGGAAAATCGCCGTTGGTTGATCCGATCCCGGCGCGACGCTCCAGAGCTTCCTTTTACAGGCCCGGGGGCAGAGTTATAATGAGGAACAAGAGGGAGTTGGAGTTTAAAAAAAGGAGTGGTTGAGTGAAGGGCGGTTTTGTCGCTCGAGGCGTGTGGATGTTGACGGTTGTCGCTCTTTTGTTCCTGATTCCGGCATCATCCCCCGTCGTGTCGGGCGACTTCAAGGAACCGGATCGCGACTGGGTGGAAAGGCGCATCCGGGAAATGACCCTGGAGCAAAAAGTCGGCCAGATGTTCATGGTCGGTTTCGGAAACCCGGGAGATCAACCGGCTTACGAAATCAACGACCAGATTCGCACCCTGATCCAGGAAAAACATGTGGGTGGAGTCATTCTCTTCGGGCGGAACGTGGAGTCGCCGGAACAGGTGAGAAAGCTGACCGGCGAGCTGCAGAAGCTGGCCTTGTCCTCCCCTCCGGGAATTCCCCTCCTTGTCGCCATCGACCAGGAGGGGGGTCCCATCATCCGGATTCGGGAGGGGGTCACCCTTTTTCCCGGGAACATGGCGCTCGGAGCCACCCGCGATCCGAATCTCGCCTATGAGGCGGGAAGGATCGCGGGGATGGAGCTGAGAGCCATGGGGATCAATATGAATTTGGCTCCGGTCGTCGATTTGAACAACAACGCCAGGAATCCGGTCATCGGTGTCCGCTCCTTCGGGGAGGATCCGTCATGGGTTGCGCGGATGGCTGAAGCCAACATCCGCGGCTATCATGCCGGAGGGGTTTTGACCGCGGTGAAACATTTTCCGGGGCACGGGGACACCGCCGTCGATTCCCATGTGGATCTGCCGACGATTGCCCGGGACCGAAAGCGGTTGGAGGAGGCGGACCTGGTCCCGTTCCGGCGGGCCATCGCCCAAGGGGCGGATGCGGTCATGTCCGCCCATGTCACCTTTCCCGCCTTTGAACCCTCGGGATTGCCGGCGACCCTGTCCCGCCGGGTGCTGACCGGTTTGCTCCGGAAGGAACTGGGTTTTGACGGCGTGATCATGACCGATGATATGGAAATGGGAGCGATCGCCAAGAGGTTCGGATCGGCGAAGGCGGCGGTCCGGGCGATCCGGGCGGGAGCGGACGTGGTGTTGGTCTGCCACACCTTGTCGGTGCAAAAGGAGAGCATCGAGGCGGTGACGCAAGCCGTCCGAAGCGGAGAAATTTCCGAAGAGCGGATTGACCGGTCGGTCCGCCGGATTTTGAAATTGAAGGCGAAGCTGCTGGGATCGCAGTCCGTCTCCGGCGACTCGCTTGCGGAGGGCCCGATTTCGGAACGGGTCGGCCGGAAGGATTTTGCCGAGGTCGCCCGAACGGTGGCGCAGAGGGCGGTGACCCTTGTCCGCGATGACCGGAGGCTCCTTCCCCTCGATCCCCAAAAGCAGTCCCGCCTTCTCGTCCTCTCGCCGGAAGGAGCCTCCGAACTGGGCGATGCTTTGAAAAGGCAGGGATTTGATCCGGTGGTCCGAAACATCAGTCGGTCGCCCGGGGGACAGGAGATCCTGGAGGCTTCCCGGATGGCCGTTGAGGCGGATGCGGTGATTATCGGAACCCTCCGCGCCCAGATGCATCCGGAACAGGGGGACCTGGTCCGGGCGCTGCAGGCAACGCGAAAGCCGGTCATCGTGCTCGGTCTGGACACGCCCTACGATCCGATGGCCTTTCCCGAAGAGGGCACATATCTGGCCCTCTACAGCTCCCTCCCCGTCTCCCTGGAGGCGGCGGCCAAGGCCGTGGCCGGGAGAATTCCCCTTTCCGGGCGCCTTCCCGTCACCATCCCGGATATGTATCCCCTGGGCCACGGGCATGATCGGGAAATCCGTCAGGGGGTGGAGTGAGGGGCGCTTTTCGGTTCGCATCCGCCTGCGCGGATGCGAACCGTTTTTCTGCCCAAAAAAACGAGCAGGGCCGGCCCGCTCTTACAGGATCAGTTCGTAAATGACGTTTTCCCCGGGTTTTGATGCCTTGATCTTTCTACCCTGTTGTTGATGGGACACGCACCAGCTGTACACCTTCAAAGCGGCGCGCATCACCTGAGCGTAGGAGGTGGCTTCCGTCTCCGCCTTGAGCCTTTCCAAGTCGGCGAAGGAGCTGGGTGAAAATTCGATCTGAACCTTTTTGCCCACGATATTCCACTCCATTTCCGCCGTTTTTTTATTTATATGGAAACGGTGAAAAACGTGTGAAACAGGTTTGACCGGTGGGGAAAAAGGGTATGTAGCGTTCCATGGCCGCGGCATGTCTAATCGGGGGCGAGGTTACATATATATGGGACAAAAAGGTTCAAATGAGGTAGAATATGAGCAAAGAAATTGTGTACGCCCTGCTGGCGGCCCTCAGTTTCGGGATCGCTCCCTTGTTTGAGAAGTTGGGACTGGCCCGCACGGACCCGACGATCGCGCTGTTTATCCGCGCCTTTGTCACCATGGTGTTTACCCTGGGCTTTCTGGTGGCCTCCGGAAACATCGCCGCCTTTGCGAAGACCGATTTCCGCTCCGTGATCTATGTCATCCTGGGCGGCGTATTCGGCGTTTTGTTTGCCCAGTATTTCTACTTTCGGGCGCTGGAGAACGGCGAGGTGGGGCGGGTGATGCCCATTGTCGGCAGTTTTCCGGTCGTCGCCTTCCTCTTTTCCGTCCTTGTTTTCGGTGAAGCGGTCACCCTCTCGAAAGTGGCGGGCATCATCCTGGTGGTCGTCGGGGTCATCCTGCTGGGGAACCAATCATAGGGAGAGATGGGCAATCATGGACGACGAAATCCTTTCCATCACATCGGTGGAAAAACTGGAGGACCTGCTCCGGGATCATCGGAAACGAGGGGACCGCCTGCTGCTGTTTAAACACAGCACGGCCTGTCCCATCAGCGCCTCCGCCTTCGAAGAAGTGCGCGCCTTTTCCCGGGAAAAACCGGAGGCGCTGAAGATGGCGATGGTGCTGGTGATCGAGCACCGCGCGGTTTCCAACGCGATCGCGGACCGGTTCGGCGTGGAACATCAGTCGCCCCAGGTTCTTCTGATCGAGGGGGACCGCGCAAGATGGCACGCGTCCCATTGGGACATTACCCGGGATCGTCTGCTGGAGGCTGTCGCGGACAAGCCTTAAGGTGAAAATATGTGGAAATGATCCCCCGGCTGTGGTCTTTCGGCCGCGGGTTGGATTACAATCGGCAATGAAAGTTTCCGACAGGCTCAGGAGGTTGCAAATGAGTTCCAAAACGGATGTGTCCAACAGTAGGAAGTTTGTGGCGGATGAATTTATGGAGCGGCTTCAACAGCACCGGCGATATCTGTATCACATCGCTTATCGCCTGACCGGAAATTCGGAGGATGCCAAGGATTTGACCCAGGAGACCATCTGGCAGGCTCACCGGAAATCGAACAAATATGTCTATGAAAAGTCCCTGAAGGCTTGGCTCCGGACGATGATGACCAACCTGTTCCGGGATCTGAAGCGGAAAAAAAGTCTGAAACTGGTAGCGCTGGAAGACGCGTTTATACATTCGGAACCTCCTCTCTCGGTGGGCACCCAATCCGTTGAGGAGCAGGTGGAGAACCGCCTCCTGCTGGAGCGGGTGAAGGAGGAGATATGCGATTTGCCTGAAATTTACCGCCGCGTCATTGTTTTGCGCCATTTCCATTCGCTTTCCTATTCGGAGATCAGCGAACAACTGGATATTCCCGAGGGAACGGTGAAAACTCAGCTGTTCCGCGCGCGGAAGATGCTGAAGGAGCGATTGACCAAGAATGATTGAGGAGATGACCGGGGAATGTCTTGCCGGGATATGGATCGGCTAATCCAACTTTATGTGGATCGGGAACTGGACGAATCAGGCGTTCAACTCCTGCGCGAGCACGTGGCCGGCTGCACTGCCTGCAAGCGAAATCTGCAAGAGATGGTGGCACTGGTCAACACCCTGGAGGAGATACGGACCCATGTTCGCATGCATTCCGCTCCCGCTTCCTTGATATGGATGAAAAGGGCGGCCGTCTGTTTGTCGATCGCGGTGTTGATCTACCTGGCTCCCTTTGGTGCGTTGCCCTGGTTTGCCGACGAGCCGCAGATGGCGGTCAACCGCGGCGAGTCGGGCATTTCCCGGGAATTGCCCGAAGCGGCGCCGCACAAGGTGATGGTTTTTGCTACCCAGGGGGAAACCTTGCACATTCCCCAGAGCGACTATATTCGCGTGGTGAGCCCCAAAAAGTTCGATCCGGAGTCCGGAACCGAGACGGTGTGGATTTACCCCAGCGCCATCCCGTTTTTTCTGGAGGACGACTCCTCCTGGTACACCCGGATCAAGCGGTTGGTTTTTGTCAGGGTGCCGGATGACCGGACCTTCAAAACCCTGATGTCCACTTTTGGCATCGGTTTGGATCAAGGGACGGAACAGTTGGGCGACACGGCTTTTCCCACCTCCGTCATCATCACTCTGGGAAAAGAGCCGAAACTGACCACCTTCACCTTTCCGGAGCAGGAGCAGGAAATTTCCCGGTGGTTTGAAAAGCTTTCGGCGATCCGCTGACCGCGGAACAAGGATAAGGTGTGAGTCGGGATGCGCTTTGAAAATCCGTATGCCGGGGTGGTCCGTTGACCGCTCTTTTTTATTGGGCGGGTGGAGGGGAATCGGGCCGTGAGTGGAAGGGATTCCGGCACCTAAGCGGCGTTGTGGGGCACAAAAAACGCGCAATTCCCGCAGGTTTCAGGGGCGGACGGAACGGGTCAACCCCTTTTAATTTTTAGGGGTGACAACAGTCACTGAATCCGTTATAATAGTCGTCAAAATTTCTTTGCGGATGGGAGAGGAGCCGAGTGAGCCGGAGCCTGAGTCGATTGGATGAACTGAGAAGTCGGTTGGATGAGATCAACCTGCAGTTGCTCAACCTGATGAGCAAACGCGGGGCGATCGTCAAGGAGATTGGGGAGATTAAAAAGAAACAGGGAGTTCAGAAATTTGACCCCGTCCGGGAGCGGGAGATGCTGGACCAGCTGGTCAAGCACAACACCGGTCCCTTCGATGATGAGACGATTCGCCACCTGTTCAAGCAGATTTTCAAGGCGTCCCTCGAACTGCAGCAGGACGATCACAAAAAGACCCTACTCGTCAGCCGGAAGGATCATCCTCAGGATACGGTGGTCATGATCGGGGACGTTCCTGTCGGCAATCACCGGAAAGCCGTCGTGGCCGGCCCCTGCTCGGTGGAATCGGAGGAGCAGGTCCGCAAGGTGGCCGAATCGCTCAAGCGGCAAGGATTGCGCCTCTTGCGCGGCGGCGCTTTCAAACCGCGGACATCGCCCTACGACTTTCAGGGACTGGGCGAGGAAGGGTTGCGCATTTTGCGCCGCGTTGCCGATGAATTCGGTCTGAAAGTGGTCAGCGAGATCGTGAATCCCGCCGACATCGAGATGGCCGTCAAATACGTGGACGTGATCCAGATCGGGGCCCGCAACATGCAGAACTTTGAGCTTCTGAAGGCGGCGGGATCGGTGCGCACGCCGGTCTTTCTCAAGCGGGGCATGTCGGCGACCGTGGAGGAGTTGCTGTTTGCGGCGGAATACATCGTTTCCCGCGGCAACCGGCAGGTCATTCTCTGCGAGCGGGGAATTCGGACTTACGAAAAGTGGACGCGGAACACCCTGGATATCTCTGCGGTGCCTCTCCTGAAGCAGGAAAGCCATCTTCCGGTATTTGTCGACATCAGTCACGCCACGGGACGCAGGGACATTTTGCTCCCGGTGGCCAAGGCGGCACTGGCCGCCGGCGCCGACGGAATCATGGTGGAGGTGCACCCCGAACCCGCCGTCGCCCTGTCGGATGCCCATCAGCAAATCGACATTCCCCAATTTGAGAAGTTGATCTCCGACCTCCGCCAATCGGGACTGCTGTCGGAATCTCAGGATCCGGCTTCCGTGGCATCTTCGGGAAAATGACGCTTGCCGGAGCAAAAATGCCGACAGCCGGTCTGACTGTTTCCGAAGAATGAAGCCGTGCCGCGCCATCGCGGAATGCTGTGAATCCTCGCCCTGGAACCTTCACGAGGAAAAGGGGCGGGGATTTTCGTTGGAATAAGATGGTGGGGGTGGAAATCGTCGATCCCCTTTTTTCCTGCTATAATAGATATGACTTTTAAGACGGGAAATCTGTGCCAACCCCTTCGATTTACTATCCGGGTGCAGGCGACCTTCATTTGCGGTCCGAAAGGGTGGAGTTGGAAGTGGACGGACGTCGGTTTTTGCACGAGGCCAATCGAGATAAGTGGCCCCCGGAGCGGCTTTTCAGGGTCATGGCGCAGCATGTGCCGAAGCTTTATGTTCCTTACCTGCTGACAAACACAGGCAAAAAGCGGCCTCTGGTCTCACCGGGGCCGTCTCCGAAAAGTCAGCGGATGATCCTTTTCACCGATCCGGAGCCGGCAAAGCTGCTCCGAGTGGATCAGTCACTCACGCTGGTGGAGCGGAAGGCGCTGGATCTCCTGCGGAAGGCCTTTCGTTCGGATTATGCCGGGTTGGTGATCAATCCGGGCGATTCATCGCGGCGGGTCCTCAACCGGGAGGAGATGCTTCTTCTCTTTCGCGAATATGCGGTGATTGAAGGACGGCGTTTGGGTGGAGGATGGGTTCCGACCCGGGGGGACAAAATGTTATTGGTCCAGTTGGAGGATGGGACCTATACGGTGACCGTCTATATCGATGAACGGGATGTCCGGGAAGTGTGCGACTCCTGCGGAGGAGAACCGGTCCTTCATTCCTGGGACGTGATCCATAACCGTTGCCTTCAGGCGGGAGCCAGTGCTCCCTATGTCCAATTCGGTTTTCCGGAACAAGTCCTTCTGCTTCCCCGGCATATGAACCAGCTGCGAGGGCAGGATCCGGTGGCACAAGCCCTGGAATGGCAGCCGAGCCCGGAGGCGGTTCATTCGCAGAAACAAGCATCGGATTGGCAGCGTTCTCCGGAGTCGGTCCAGCCTCGGGAGCAAGCTTCGGAACGGCCGGAGACTCCGGAGTCGGCTCAGCCGCAGAAACAAGTATCGGATTGGCAGCAGACTTCGGAGTCGGTCCAGTCGCGGAAGCAGGTATCGGATTGGCAACAGCCGCCGGAGTCGGTCCAGCCTCGGGAACAAGCATCGGAATGGCCACAGGGTCCGGAGTCGGTTCAGCCTCAGGAACAAGTAGCGGAAAGGCGGCAGGCCACGGAGCAGGTTCAGCCGCAGGAACAAGTCGCGGATTGGCAACGGTCTTCGGAGTCGGTTCAGCCTCGGGAACAAGCGCCGGAGCGGCCGCAGTTCCCGAAGTTGGCTCAGCTGCAGGAGCAAGTATCGGAATGGCAGCAGTCTCCGGATGCTGTCCCACAGGAGAAGGTAGCAGAATGGCAACGTTCTCCGGAGCCGGTCCAGTCGCAGGAACAAGCGTCGGAATGGCAGCAGACTACGGAGCAGGTTCAGTCTCGGGAGCAAGTCGCGGATTGGCGACGGTCTCCGGAGTCGGTTCAACCTCGGGAACAAGTATCGGAATGGCCACAGGGTCCGGAGTCGGCTCAGCTGCAGGAGCAAGTTCCGGAATGGCAGCAGGCCACGGAGCAGGTTCATCCGCAGGAACAAGCATCGGAATGGCAGCAGTCTCCGGAGTCGGTTCAGCCTCGGGAGCAAGTCGCGGATTGGCAGCAGACTCCGGAGCCGGTTCAACCTCGGGAGCAAGCCTCGGATTGGCAGCGGGGTCCGGAGTCGTTCCAGTCGCAGGAACAAGCGTCGGAATGGCCACAGGGTCCGGAGTCGGCTCAGCTGCAGGAGCAAGTTCCGGAATGGCAGCAGTCTTCGGAGGCAGTTCATCCGCAGGAGCAAGCCTCGGAATGGCAGCCGAGCCCGGAGGCGGTTCATCCGCAGGAACAAGCATCGGAATGGCCACAGGGTCCGCAGTCGGATCAGCCTCGGGAGCAAGCTTCGGAACGGCCGGAGACTCCGGAGTCGGCTCAGCCACAGGAACAAGTAGCGGATTGGCAGCAGGCTACGGAGCAGGTTCAGCCGCAAGAACAAGTCGCGGATTGGCAACGGTCTTCGGAGTCGGCTCAGCCTCAGGAACAGGTATCGGATTGGCAGCGTTCTCCGGAGCCGGTTCAGCCGCGGAAGCAAGCCCCGGAACAGTTGCAAAGTCTGGAGCCTGCCCAACCGCAGGAACAAGCCCCGGAACGGCCGCAGGAACAGGAGCCGGTGCGGGTGCGGGAAAAAGAACGGGAAAGTCCGGAGTCCCGGGAAACCAAGGAATCTCTCGAGCGGTTGGAACAGGCGGTGAGGAGAGGGCAAGGATGGGTAAACACTCTGGAGATCATCCGGCGGATGAAGGAGCTGAGAAAGATTTGGGTCATCGTCGATCCGGACGGAAAGCCGGTCTTCCTTGATTCGGGGTCAAGGGTTCCGGTGGTGGATTTCTTTACTTCCCGGGACCATGCGGTTCGCCTGATTCAAGTGTTTCGGCAAGGGGGGAAAGAACTTCCCGATTTGGAGCCCCGGCTGGTGGATGCCCGTCCGCTGTTCAAACGGCTTGCCGCTTACAACCCGGTCGTCTGGATCAATCGGGGAGCCCCGGAAGGATGGATCTGCGTCTCCGATCATCTGCTGTCCGCCGTCCTCGCCGAAAGTTTTACCGATTCGGGTGTTTTTTCCGAAGCGGAACAATGAAGCGGGCGGCGCCTTGCATCGTTTTTAAAATTGTCATTTGTAAGCCCTTCATTTTGTCGAAATATAACCTTAATATTATAGAAGGGAAACCCTGATATACTTGGTGTGAAGGGGAAGTTGAAAAACGAACGGATGGGGTATTCAGGATGGAAAAAAAACGCGGAGCGGTAACAATTTATGATGTGGCGGAAGAAGCGGGCGTTTCCATGGCCACCGTGTCCCGGGTCATCAACGGGAGCCCCAATGTGAAGCCGGCCACGCGAAAAAAGGTGCTGGAGGCGATTCGCCGTCTGGGATACCGTCCCAACGCCGTCGCCCGCGGGCTGGCCAGCAAACGGACAACGACCGTGGGTGTGGTGATTCCGGATATCTCCAGCGCGTTCTTCGCCGAACTTACGCGGGGGATCGAGGATATAGCCAACATGTACCACTATAACATCATCATCTGCAATTCCGATCAACAGAAGCAGAAGGAATTGCAGCTGAGCGAGACGCTCCTGGAAAAGCAGGTGGATGGCCTGCTCTTTCTGGGCAGCGAGGTGACGGATGAACACCGGGAAATTTTCGACGGGGCCCTGGTTCCCGTCGTTTTGGCGGCCACGGTGGACCGGAAGGGGAAATATCCCTCGGTGTCGATCGACCAGAAACAGGCCGCCTTTGATGCCACCGAAGCGCTGATCCGGGAGGGACACCGGGAGATCGGCCTGATCTGCGGCCCGTTGACGGATACGATCAACGCCTATCCCCGGTATGAGGGATATCGGGCGGCTCTCGAGAAACACGGCCTCTCTTTCCGGGAAGATCTGGTTCGCATTGGGGATTACCGCTACCGGTCGGGGATTTCGGCGATGGAAAGCCTCCTGGCCGCCCCGTCTCCGCCGACGGCCGTCTTCGTCGCCGGGGATGAAATGGCCGTGGCGGCGATTCACGCCGTCCAGGATGCGGGGAAATCGGTTCCCGGAGATGTTTCGATCATCGGGTTCGACGATATTCCCCTGGCGTCCCAGGTGCGTCCGCAACTCAGCACGGTTTCCGTGCCGATGTACGATATCGGGGCCGTGGCCATGCGCCTTTTGACCAAATACATGAACGATGAGCCGGTGGAGAATCATGAAGTGGTCCTCCCGCACCGCCTGGAGTTCAGGGAGTCCACCCGCACCAGAGGAGAGGACTGACGTCTTGCTTTCCGGCGGTTTCCGGCGGGGCGGCTTTTTCGGGCTTGCGCCGGGACAGAAAGGAGAGAAATCGCCATGGTGATCGGTGTCATCGGGGCGATGGACGAAGAGATCGCCCTCCTGTTGGATGAAATGGGGGAAGTGACGGAGGAGGAATACGCCGGCACAACCTACCACCGGGGACGGTTGGAAGATGTGTCGGTGGTGTTGTGCAAATCCGGGGTGGGGAAGGTGAACGCGGCGGTCAGCACCCAGGTGTTGATCGATCAGTACCAGGTGGATGCCGTTATTTTTACCGGTGTCGCAGGGGCTCTCCATCCGGATCTGGATATCGGCGATATCGTGATCTCCACCGAGTGCCAGCAACATGATGTGGATGCAAGTCCCCTCGGCTTCGCTCCGGGGGAAATCCCCTTTCAGGAAACCTCCGTCTTTCAGGCGGACCCGCACCTCGTCGCCTTGGCGGAGGAAGCGTCGGAGAAGGCCTCCGGCGGGAAGACGATGAAGGGGAAGATTCTCTCCGGCGACCAGTTCATTTCCGATACGGAGCGGGTTCGCAAGTTGCACGAACGTTTTGGGGGAATGTGTGTGGAGATGGAAGGGGCGGCGGTCGCCCACGTGTGCCACCTGAACCGGGTTCCCTTCGTCATTCTCCGGTCCATCTCGGACCGGGCGGACCATTCCGCCCACGTCAATTTCACCCGGTTTACCAAGATGGCTTCCCGCCGCTCCGCCGGCATCGTTCGGCGCATGCTGGCGGAACTTCGGCAAAAGGGATTGTCGCCAAAAAGTTGAGGAAGGGACCGGGCGCGTCTGCGGAGTGCGCCCGGTTTTTCTTGTTGTCGGAAACAACCTGTGCCCCTCCGGGGAAGGACGATCCTTAGGGTGTCTTTGGCTCGACCTTCGCCGCAGCAGCAAGCTCCCGCGGCACTCTCCTCTGGTCTTGTCTCTGGCTTACAGCGCGCCGTTTTGCAGTGATCCTGTTTATTGCAAAACGGACAAGCGGCACCGGGCCGAACAGCGCACCCGCAACCGGCGGTAGCACAAAGACCGGCGCAAAACGGAAAAATCGGCGCAATCCACGCATCGAACCTGGTGAACAAGCCCTTGTCAGGCGGCCGGAGGGGGGTGTGCCGCTTCGTTTCGCCCACATAGCAAAGGCACCCGCGGGACAAAACCCCTCAGCCATGTGGAAAAAGATCTGCAGAGTCAGTTGTGATCCTTATTCCGTCCAAGTAAAAAACGGGATCCCCGCACCGGGGGATCCCGTTTGTTCCGTCCCAAAATTTTGTTGGTACACAGGCAGTTGTTTCAGCTGCCTGACCAGGGACTCCGGCCTCCGGCGTTTGGCGCCGGCTTTTCGCTTCATCGAAAACTGCCCGGCCAAGTCCGTCCGACACCCTCTTCACCCGGTTCGCTGCTGCCGCCGCAAATGCCGCCGGATGTCCCGTTCTCATCTTTGCAAATCATACCCAGGTAAACAACCGAGATGTGGATCTCCCGCAAAATGAAATGAATCACGTCGATCTCGTATTGTGAAGTTTAGTCACCCGACCACGGAGAACATCAGACCGGAAATCACCCAGGGATACCAACCGGACGCGACGGGCGGGCCGGGAAACACGCGGCTCAAATCCCCCCACCTCTTCCGTCTTCCTTTTCCGCGACGAGAATAGAGAATCCCCTTGATCGCTGTCGAAGCGATCGCGTACCTGATCGATCCGGCCGCTCCCGATATCGGCCCCCAAGCATTCCAATCCGGTAAGGATCCCCTCTTTCTCGGCCAGGGTGACGAAGATGGAGATGCCGCCTGGCACGGCGGGATCGAGGTAAAGGCGGGACGATGTTTGCCGCTGTGCATAGAAACAGATCCTGAAGATCGGGCTGTACGAGAAAGGTTTCCACATCGAAGAGCGCGAAACCCGCTTTCTTCAGGCGGGCCGTCAACAGGAAGACCGGCGGCATCTGCCGGCAGGCCGCCTCCAGGGCCCGGGGGAGTATTCCCGGAGCCAGAATCGCCCCTCTGCTCCGGTGAAGAGCTGAAACCAATCGTCCGGACCGGAGAACGCGGCCGCAAAGGCTTTCCCGATATTTTGTATGGGATGAGCACAAAGCACCATCGTCGCCCCGTCGAAGGACCCGTCCGGAAAGGGCAAGGCTTCGGCAAGCCTGCATCCATTTCACCCGGTCCGATTTTCGCTCCGCCCCCGGATCATCTCCCGGGACACGTCGGCGCCCGTCATCTTCAGTCCGGTTCCGCCAAAGGGGTGTTCCTCTCCCGCATCCCATATCCAGGACCGGTGGTCCATCCCGCAACCGGAGATGGACCCGCAGACGATGCACCATCTCGGGATCCGCCCGCGGGTCGCGCCATCATCCCTGCCGGTCCGGCATAAAGAGCGGTCCTGCTCCCCTTCCTTTCCGAACGATTGGCGGTGAAACGCAATGTTGGCCCCGGCTGCCCCCGTCTGTCGGTTTTCTGCCTCATCTATGGGGGTGACGTCCCTGTTTTCTCCCGTAAAGATAAACGGCACCGATCGCCCAGCCGAAGGCGAACCCGCCCGCAGCGGCAACCCATATCCATTCGAAAATGCCGCCCTCGATGATGATTTCTCCCTGCAGCACGATTTTCCAATTTTCCCAAAAATACGGGTCCCCCCGGCGGGTGATGTGAAGTTCCGGACGACCCGGGTAGCCGATCAACAGGAGCTGAACGGCATTGGTCAAATAATACGACACAATCGAAGCACACCAAGTCAAGAGGCCGGCCAAAGCGGACCGCAGCGCGGATCGGGAGGTGCGCGCCTCCAGAAGGGCGACGGGGAGGATCGGCGCCAGCCAGATGCCGAGGCTGAGAACAAACCACAGGAGTCCTCCGCCCAGCAGATCGAACACGAGGCGATGGTAGTAAAAATCGAAGGCGCCGAACAAAATGCCGATCAAAAGATAAATCCACCAGCGCATGAATGTGCTCCTTGAAATGGTCTTTTGCCATGCATCCCGTTTGTTGTTTTTCGCCAACATCCCGGCAGTTCCTGCTGAAAGGGACAGATTCCAAAAAAATACGGATCCTGTTTGCGGATCCGACGATGGATTGAGGCCGGAGACAACCGCTCTACAGCAGCAGATAAACCAGCGGCGTGGCGATCAGGAGCGTCAGGATCGTCCGCTCCACCCAGATGACCAGCAGTTCCCAGATGGAGACGGGGATCTCCGTCGACAGGATGCAGGGGATGGAGGCGGAGAAGAACAGCACCGCGGACACGGAGACGATGCCGATGATCATTTTGGTGACCAAGGGAGCTTCGGCGACCAAGAGTGCCGGCAAAAACATCTCGGCGATCTCCACCGCGGCGGCCTTGGCGGCCAGAAGCGGTTCCGGAATCTGCAGCAGCCAGGTGAAGGGCACGTACAGGTACCCGAGAGTGTCAAAGAGCGGCGTGTATTTGGACAGGAGCAGACCGATCAGTCCCACGGACATGATGGAAGGGAGGATGGCCATCGTCATGACGAAGCCGTCCCGCAGATTGCTCAAAATGTTATTGGCCAGGGAAGGGGCTTTGGCCGCCGCTTCCAGGGCTTCTCGCCAGGCGTGATGCAGCAGGCGCTCCCGATATTCCGGCTCCGGCACGCCTTTTCCTCCGTAGTAGGATTCGCTTTTGCCGCGGAGGGGCCAAATTCGGACACTCAGGGCGGTGACGGCAAAGGTGACGAACAGGGAGAGCCAGAAATACAGGTTCCAGTGTTCCATCAGTCCCAGGGTTTTGGCGACCACGATCATGAAGGTGACGGAGACGGTGGAGAAGCCCGTGGCGATGATGGTCGCTTCCTTGGCGTTGTAATAGCCTTCCTTGTACAGGCGGTTGGTGATGAGCAGCCCGATGGAGTAACTGCCGACGAAGGAGGCGACGGCGTCGATGGCCGACCGGCCGGGGGTTTTCCAGATGCGCCGCATCACCGGACGGAGGAAGACACCGACGAATTCCAGAAGACCGTAGCCCACCAACATAGCCAGGAAGACGGAGCCGACGGGAACCAGAAGCCCCACGGGGATCACCAGCTTTTCGAAGAGGAAGGGGCCGAGGTCCGGGTCAAAGAGCCATTTCGGACCGAAATCGAAGACGAGCATGATCGCCGTGATCAGTCCCAGAACCTTGAGAATTGAGAACACCAGCTCTACCCGGTTCTTCTTCCAAGTTCCCCGGACAAAGGGATAGACGGCTCCCAACAGGATTACGAGGAGGGCGTAATAGGGAACGGCCGGTCCGAGATCATTGCGGATTCCCGTGACCAAATGATCCAGCGGAATGGAGGAGGTGCCCCCCAGGGGGATCGGAACGAAAAACATAAAGAGACCGACGGCGCTGAACAGAATCAATTTTGCGACATCTGAAGGCCGAAACGAACGCTCCGGCGAATGAACTTTTTCCGGTGCGGTTTTTTCCATGATGATTCCTCCTTGCTGTCATCCGGTGAAGCAGGGCGGCGGAGGGGACACCTTTGTCCGCGGGAGCGCTTGGGGCACGTCCCCTCTGCCAGTCGCCCATGTTTCGCCGGGAAGGTCGGATCTGGGTTTTCACAGCCCTTTGCGCTGCGCAAAACCGGTCAGAAAGGAGAGCATCGTGTGGACCCCCGCTTTGACGGTGACTTCCCGCACGTCCCGTTGAGGGTCCAGACAAACCAGGTCCATCGCCTTCACCTTGGGGTGGGTTCCGGCGATGCGGACCGCCTCAAACAACTCCTCCGTCCGCATGCCGCCGGGAGTGGAGGCCGGGGCGCCGGGAGCGACCCCCGTATCCAGAACGTCCATGTCCACGGTCAGGTAGATGGTGTCCACCTTGCCGGCCAGAAAGTCGAGGGCTTCGGCGACGGCCTGATCCACTCCCCTGCGGCGGGCCTCCTTGAGGGTGACGTAGCGGACACCGGCGCGGTCGGCGTACTCCTTCAGCGATTTGGCGTTGAAGAACCCGTGGAGGCCGATGTTGCAGACGTCTTCCCCCCGGATCGTGCCGCTTTCGATCAGGTTGCGGATGGGCGTTCCGTTGGTGGGGCCGTGATCCTCCAGACTGCGCAGGTCGAAGTGGGTGTCCAGCTGCAGGATGCCGATCCGCTCCTCCGGATGCGCCCGCTTCCACCCCTTGACCAGCATGGCCGTGATGGAGTGGTCGCCGCCCATCACCAGCGGCAGGGTGTGGGGATGGTGCTCCCGCATCGCCGCCATCGCTTCGAGAATGTTGCGGTGGCAGGCGGCGATGTCGGTCACGTGTTGCCGCACGTCCCCCAGGTCGACCACCCGCAGGGGGGAAAGGTCCACTCCCTCGTCCAGGTTGTAGGTGGCGAAGTATTTCCACGCCCGACGCAGGGCGTCGGGAGTTTCGCTGGCCGCCGACGCGCTGATGGAGGAGCGGGAAAGGGGGACGCCCAGCAGGGTGACATCGATGTCCCTCCAGTTCGGCGCGCTGTCAGCGGGGTCCAGCGTCTCGATCCACTCGTGCACCTTCGGTTCCGCCGGGAGAGGGTCCGGCCGGTTCCACCGGAAGGATGGGGGATTCAGCATCGGATAGGGATAGTTCGTCCGGCGGGTCGTCAAGCCGCATCGCCTCCTTTTCACCGGTTTTCATTGGACAGGACCACTTCGCCGCCTTTGATCACCGTGTGGACGTGATTGACCCCGAAGGCGTACTGCAGGCTCATGTAGTTGGGAACATCAAACAGAACGAGGTCCGCCTTTTTCCCTTCCTCGATGCTGCCGATCTCGCGCCCCCTCCGGATGGCGTGGGCCGCGTTGATGGTGGCGGCGGTGAGGACCTCCGCAGGGGTCATGCCCATCTTGAGGCAGCCCAGATTCATGATCAGCGGCATGGAGACGGTGGGAGAGGAGCCCGGGTTGCAGTCGGTGGAAAGGGCGACGGGGACGCCGGCGTCGATCATCCGCCGGCCGTCGGCCGACTCCGCCATCAGGAAGAAGGCGGTTCCCGGCAAAAGCACCGCCACCACGCCCTTTTCCGCCAGGGCGCGGATGCCCCGCTCCGATGCCTTGAGCAGGTGATCCGCCGAGACGGCTCCCACCTCCGCCGCCAGTTCGGCCCCTCCGTAGGGCTCGATTTCGTCGGCGTGGATCTTGGGAAGAAGTCCCCATTCTTTCCCCGCTTCCAGGATGCGGCGGGACTGCTCGGGCGTGAAGACGCCCTTTTCGCAGAAGACGTCGTTGAATTCGGCCAATTTTCTTCGGGCCACTTCGGGAATCATCTCCCGGATGACCCGTTCCACGAAGTCGTCGGGTCTCTCCCGGTAGGCGACGGGGACGGCGTGGGCGCCCATGAAGGTGGACACCACATCCACCGGATGGTTCCGATTCAGCTCCCGGGCCACTTCCAGCTGTTTCAGTTCGTGTTCCAGGGTGAGGCCGTAGCCGCTCTTCGCCTCGACGGTGGTCACGCCGTGGCGCAGGAACAGATCCAGGCGCTTCCGGCTTTCCTCGTAGAGCTGTTCGTGCGTCGCCTTTTGGGTGGCGGCGGTGGTGGCGTGGATGCCCCCGCCGGCGTTCATGATCTCCATGTAGGTGGCGCCCTTCAGGCGCATCTCGAATTCGTTCTCCCGGCTCCCGGCATACACCAGGTGGGTGTGAGGGTCCACCAGGCCGGGGGTGACCAGACGCCCCGTGGCGTCGATCACCCGGGCCTCCTCCAGGCGGGAGCCGTACTTTTCCGCAATTTCCCGGTCGGTGCCGACGGATTGGATGATTCCCTCTTCGATCCAGACGCTTCCGTCTTCGATGATGTGAAGCGCCTCCATCGCCTTGCCGGTCAGGGGAGCGTCGGAGCTCCCTTTCAGTGTGACCAGTTGACTGGCGTGGCGGATCAGGAGCGGTCTGCGGTTCATGCGGATCCCCCTTCCAGCATCGGGATGCGGATGCCCTTCTCCCGGGCGAATCGGATGGCCTTTTCGTATCCCGCGTCGGCATGGCGGACAACGCCCATTCCCGGGTCGGTGGTGAGCACCCGTTCCAGGCGCTTCTCCGCCGCTTTGGTGCCGTCGGCGACGATCACCATGCCGGCGTGGAGGGAGTACCCCATCCCCACGCCGCCGCCGTGGTGGACGGAGACCCAGCTGGCGCCGCCGACGGCATTGATCAGGGCGTTGAGGATCGGCCAGTCGGCGACGGCGTCGCTTCCGTCCTTCATCCCTTCCGTCTCCCGGTTGGGGGAGGCGACGGATCCGGAATCCAAGTGGTCCCGGCCGATCACGATGGGGGCTTTCAATTCCCCGCGGGCCACCATGTCATTGATGATTTTCCCGAAGCGGGCCCGCTCTCCGTATCCCAGCCAGCAAATCCGGGCCGGAAGTCCCTGGAAGGCCACTTTCTTCCGGGCCATCCGGATCCAGCGGCACAACCGCTCGTTGTCGCTGAACTCCCGCAGGATCACCTCGTCCGTCTTGTAAATGTCCTCGGGGTCGCCGGAGAGGGCCACCCACCGGAACGGCCCCTTTCCTTCGCAGAACAGGGGGCGGATGTAGGCAGGGACGAAGCCGGGGAAGTCGAAGGCGTTTTCCACCCCTTCATCCTTGGCCACTTGGCGGATGTTGTTGCCGTAGTCGAAGGCGACGGCGCCCCGCTTTTGCATCTCCAGCATGGCCCGGACATGGATCGCCATGCTCTCCTTGGCCAAGGCGATCAGCTTTTGCGGATCGGACTTGCGGAGCGCGGCGGCCTCCTCCAGGCTCATTCCCCGGGGGATGTAACCGTTCAGGGGGTCGTGGGCGGAGGTTTGATCGGTGACGATGTCCGGGATGATTCCCCGGGAAACCATCTCCGGCAGAATCTCCGCCGCATTCCCCAAAAGCCCGATGGAAAGGGGTTTCCCCGCCTCCTTCGCCTCCATGGCCAGGCGCACCGCTTCGTCCAGGCTTTCCGCCATCCGATCCAGATAGCGGGTTTGCAGGCGGCGCTGGATCCGGGAGCGGTCCACCTCCACGGCGATGATCACCCCTTCGTTCAGGGTGACCGCCAGGGGTTGGGCGCCTCCCATCCCGCCCAGCCCGGCGGTGACGGTGAGGGTGTGTTTCAGGGATCCCCCGAAATGGCGCCGGGCGCACTCGGCAAAGGTTTCATAGGTGCCCTGAACGATCCCCTGGCTGCCGATGTAGATCCAGCTTCCGGCGGTCATCTGTCCGTACATGATCAGACCCTTCCGGTCCAATTCGTGGAAGTGGTCCCAGGTGGCCCAGGCGGGCACCAGGTTGGAGTTGGCGATCAGCACCCGGGGGGCGTCCGGGTGGGTCCGGAAGACGGCCACCGGCTTTCCCGACTGGATGAGCAGGGTTTCGTCGTCCTCCAATTCCTTCAGGGTCCGGACGATGGCTTCAAAGGCGTCCCAGTTGCGCGCCGCCTTTCCGATCCCGCCGTAAACCACCAGATCCTCGGGGCGCTCCGCCACCTCCGGGTCCAGGTTGTTCATCAGCATGCGCAGGGCCGCCTCCTGAATCCAGCCCTTCGCATTGAGACGGGTTCCGCGCGGGGCGCGGACGGTCCTCGGTTTCGCCTGGGGTTTGTTCATGGTCGCACCTTCCTTCGTTCGCAATTCCCTTTCTCTTTCGAGTATACGAAATGCGGGGAGACGGAAATAGAAGTTCCTTTTTTGAAAAAGGAGAGATTTTTTTGAGAAGGAATTTGGGTTGGAAGCGATTTCGCCGCTTGTCTTTCTCTTTTTTGTCCCCCTTTCTGTTTTTTAGGTTCCGGTACTCCCTGGGGGTGGTGCCCGTCATCTCTTTGAAGACCCGGCTGAAGTGATTGGCATTGGGAAATCCGCACCTGCTCGCGATTTCCTGGATCGACAGGGAACTGGAGGCGAGCAGGCGGCAGGCGTGGCGGATCCGGATGGTCCGGAGCAGCTCCCGGAAGGTGACCTTTTTTTGACGGGACAGCAGGTGGCTGAAATAGGCCGGGTTTCTTCCCACGTGTTCGGCCACCTCCTTCAGGCTCAATTCCGGGCGGTGAAATTCCTTCTCCATATACCGGACGCCCTGTTCCACCGGGTCGGAGAACTCCCGGCGGGAAGGATCCTCCGCGGCTTCGAACAGTTCGTAGATGAAGAGCAAAAGGTCCTGCACGATCCGGTACAGGAGGGGCTGGTAAAGCACCGTGGCAAAAATCTGATGGTAACGGTTTTCCAGAACGCTGTCCCGGTTGAGCCCTTCCCGTTTCATGAACCGGCGGAGTTGGGCCAGGATGCTCGTCAGGCGGATGCGGAGCAGACCCGGGTCCGGATAGGGAGGGGTGAGGGAGAGAAATTCGTGTTGCATCCAATTTTTTACATCGTCGCGGTTTCGCCCGTCCAGCATTTCCAGCCACCGCTGCTGTTCCTCCGGCGTGAGAAAGGGATCCAATTCCCGCCACTGGACCGGCTGTTCTGCCTTCACCACCTGCCGGTCTCCCCGGTAGAAGCGGAGTTGCAGGGCCTGGCGGGCGGTCTGGTACTGTTCCCGCAGCGTGAGGGCGTTCCCGCCGGGATGAAGCACCACGAACAGCGAGATGCCGAGCCGCTCGGCTCCTTCGTTGATCATCCGGTAGGCTTCCCGGTGTAGCGCCTGTTCAGTCTCCTCGCCAGCCCGGGGGAAAAGGGCGACGACGGCATCGCTTAAGGGAAGCAGGGTCGGTTGCGAACGAAAGGGATAATTCTGAAGGAAGCGGTGCAGGGGAGCGATCTCCTCGGGCGTTTCCGGCTGGATCAAGAGCAGGGTGGCGGGTTTGGCTTCCTCTTCCGCGAGAAACAGCGCCCGATAGGAGAAGGCGGGGGATGCCGACGGAGGGGGCGGGGAATCCATGCGGGCGCTTTCCGCCAGTTCCCGGTAACAGCGGATCAAGGTCCGGCGGACCCGGTCCGGCGAGACGGGCTTGACCCACAGGTCGACGGCGCCCAGTTCGATCGCCTGCATTGCCCGTTCGAAGGTGGCCTCCGCCGTGATGCCGATCACCCTGCGGGCGTAGCGGCGCGCCGCTTGCCGAAATCCGTCCCATCGGTCCCGGGGAATCATGTCCAGCTCGATGCAGATCACCTCGGGAACCTCCTGCAAAAGCCGTTCCAGGGCGGAATCGTGGTTTTCCCCGTGGATCACCCGGTCGAAGGGAACCGGATAGGACTGAATCAGCCATTCCAGACCGGTCCTTTCCTTTGCATCCCTGTCTGCGATCAACAGTTTCACGGTCATCATCTCCACCCGTTCCGGACTTGAAAAAACCCGTCGCCTTTGGGCCGAGGCGCGAGGCGGCACGCCCTCACGTTTTGCCGCATCGTCTGCCATGCTCCCATTATACCTGAACCGTCTCCGTTATTTCGGCATTCCCCCTTGCGCCCTTTTTTATGAGAAAAACGGTTGACAGAACGGCGCAGATGTTATACTGTGTATATAGATATAAACACATATACAGTCGAAAGGAAGGCGGTGGGGGAGCTTGGAAGAACTGAGGGTGTTGATCGAATCCTTCGAAGAGGGGGCATACATCGCCCTGTTTCTGTTGTCCGCTGTCCCGTGGGTGGAGGTCAGTGTCGTTCCCATCGGCATCCTGATGGGCTTGCATCCGATATCGGTGGCGATCCTCGGATTCCTGGGCAATTGGATCACCGTATTTCTCCTTATCCTGCTGTTTGACCGCTGGAATCAGTGGAGAAAGAGGAGGAAGCCGTCCCGAGCCGGTGCGTCGGAAGAAGCGCCGTCCAAGCGGAGACAGCGCGCCCGTCGCCTGTGGGAACGGTTTGGCCTTGTGGGGCTCGCCCTTCTGTCGCCGCTGGCGACCGGTACGCATCTCGCCGCGGCGGTGGCCATGGCCTTCCGGACGCCGAAGGGGAAGGTGACTCTCTGGATGACCGTAAGTATTTTCCTCTGGACGACCCTTCTCGCGGCCGGGTCCCATTACGGCTTTGAATGGGCGATCCCTCAAGGAACTTGAAAGGGAGAGTGATGGATATGTCCCAAGCGCTTTGGATTGCGCTGACGGAGCTGCGCCGGCGGTGGATCGGACTTGCGGGGGGGATCCTCTTCGCCCTCTTCCTGGGTTTGATGTTCGGAACCCTCCTCAACGGTTATATCAGGGATCCCGAGTCGGCCAACATGAACGATTTGATGGTGGATTATCTGTTGATCGCTGTCCTTCCCGTCATGGGGACCGCCTTTTCCCGAGAATATCTTTCCTGGTCCTCCCTCAAGGAAGATCCTTTTCTGAGGCGGCTGAGCTTTCTTCGCATGTGGCCCATTCCGCTGTCCGTCATCGTTTGGAGCCGGTTGATCTATTCCCTCATCAGTTATGTGGCGGGCACCCTTGCCTTGTTTGCGGCGATGACCGCTGTCGGTTGGAACGGTTACGTGTCCCAGTGGGGTCTTCCGCTCTACGGCTTTTTTCTCCTGTTCTGGTTCGGTTACGGTTTGACCCTGTGCGGTCTGTTCACTTGTCTGGAGTTCGGGATCCGATTCAAAACGTACACGGTGATTTCTTTCATTCTTGTCTTCACTCTGTTTGGGGGACTGATCACCTGGCATGACCTGGATTGGAATCAGGAGAGGGCCATCTTCGAGAGGGTTTTGCATCTGGTTCAAACCTATGAGGCATTGCCGGGATTGGTCGCCTGCCTGGCGGCGGTGGGCTTTGTGGGGCTGTGGAAGCACGTGATGACCCGGCGAATCACGCGCATCGATTTGCCCTAGAAAGGAGGGGAAGGGCCATTCGTCTTCCCATTCGGATCGCGGAAAACAGTCGGGAACCGATCTATCATCAGATCGAGCGGCAGATCATCGCCCTGATCGTCGGCGGACAACTGTCGGCGGGGACGCCGCTTCCCTCCATTCGGGCGTTGGCCAAAGAGCTGTCCTGCAGCGTGATCACCACCCGCAGGGCCTATCAAAACCTGGAACAGCAAGGCTATATCCGGACGATCCAGGGGAAGGGCACCTTTGTGGCGGAGGTGAAGGCGGAGAAAAAGGAACAGGTGGCCCATGAGACGCTGTATGAAGCTTTTCGCCGCGCCATCGGGATGAGCCTGGATTTGAAGCGGACTCCGCAGGAGACGAGAGAGATCTTTGAACGGGTGCTCAAGGAACTCACTGAGAAGAGAGGGATCCGTGATGAATGACGGAAAAGCGGCCGTGCGCATGGACGGATTGGTCAAGCACCGGGACGGGTTTCGGCTCGGCCCTATAAACCTGATGCTGGCTCAGGGAGCGGTTTACGCCCTGATCGGCGCCAACGGCTCCGGGAAAAGCACACTGCTTAGGATTTGCAGAAATTTGCTC
Source organism: Planifilum fulgidum (assembly GCF_900113175.1). NCBI lineage: Bacteria > Bacillati > Bacillota > Bacilli > Caryophanales > Thermoactinomycetaceae > Planifilum > Planifilum fulgidum. The sequence goes on from NZ_FOOK01000030.1 coordinate 38,608, forward strand.
AAGCCCGATTCGGGAACGCTCCGCATCCTGGGGCTTTCCTATGAAGCGCACGATCTGGAAATAGGTCGACAGATCGCCTACGTGCCGGAACCCCTGTCGGGGTGTGAAGACTTCACCCTCAAGGAGTTGCGTCATCTGATCCACCGCTGGTATCCCGGCTGGGATGATCGGATGTACGAATCGCTGATCCGATCCTTTCGCCTCCCCGTGGATAAGCCCGTCGCCAAGCTGTCCCAGGGGGCCCGCAAAAAGGCGGCCCTGACCCTGGCCCTGAGCAGTCAGGCCCGTCTGCTCCTTCTGGATGAGCCCGCCAACGGATTGGATTTCAACAGCAAGCGGGTATACCGGGAGACCCTCGCCTCCTATATGGAACAGGCGAACCGGACGGTCCTGCTGGCGACCAATGTGGTGGAGGACATTCACCGATTGGCCGATTACGTTCTCGTCTTGAAAAACGGGAGAATCCAGGGGCCCTTTGAAAAGGACGAACTGCAAACCTCCTGGCGCCAGATCTGGATCCGAAGTGCGGGAGCCGTCTCCTGGGATGAAATCGGCGGCGTTTTTGACGTAAAGGAAGGCATGATGATCCACGTCGTTTCGATGGATGCCCGGAGAACCCTGGCGGATCTGGAACGGGCGGGTTGTGAAGTGATCGATGAACAGCCCCTTCCGCTGGAAGAGCTGTTGGACTATTTGACCAAGGAAGGATGAAGGCGGGCGGTTGGCGGTTCGGATCGTCCCCGGGAAACATGCCGGCGACGGCGGATGCAACGGACGCGAGCAGCCGGTGTTCCTTCGGGGGAATGCGGCGGGCGGAGGTTTCAGGCCGCGGGCCGTCGTCATGTGGCAGCTGCGAGCACGACGGCGGCCATTTCCAGCTGGTCGGGGATTTCCGCCTGCAATCAGCATGGCATTGGCCGCGGCATCGCCGCCCGTCGGAAATCCGCCCAGGGCGCGACCAGGGAGGAGATCCGAAGGCCTCAGGCGGCGTCAAAGCACCTGGGACATGCCGGTCGCGCCCATGGAAGGGGATCTGCTTCTTCCAGATGGAATGAAGGGCCGCTGCTTCCCTTTGGGGTCTTGAACGGGACGGCCGTGTGCAGGAGGGGAAGAAAAAGAATACACTGGCGGCAAGGCATGGAACGGGGCGTTCGATGACGGAATGTAAGTTCAAAGGGTCCCGAACCGGCGGGATCATCGCGAGAGGAGAAGCCGCCGGCAAAAACGCCTACTGGCTTTCACGGTTCCCTGTCCGGAAAGTTGGAGCGGAAGCCTTCGCCTTTCCGGAGAGGGCGGTGTCGGGGAAGGGGCGGATGAACGCCGGCTCCACGCCGATGGCGATGGATGGAGGCGAAGACGCCGGAGAGTCCGCCCGCGAAGGCGCTGAACAGGTCACTCCCGCCGGGTTGAAGCCGATCATGTCCGATTCCCAGGGCATCGCTCATGCCGCTTTGAATCGGTTGAATTCCTTGGGCCAAATCGGGGCGATGATGGTGACGGCCAGACCGAAGCCGCCGACCGATTCCGCCATAGGGGAGGACCGCCGGCGAGGGTCCCGGGGGATCGGGGAATGAAGGCGGACAGGTTCCGGATCAAACCGGCTCCGCTCATGAAAAAGGCATTGGCGAGACGGACGCGGTCAGGATGCCCCTTGCGGAGGCGCGAGCCCGGTGTCCGGTCCGGCGTGAATAAAGGGCGCCGGCGATCAGCTCGGCCGTCGGCCGGGCGCCGACCGGGGGCGCCAGGGGCGATTGTCTCCGCGCAGACCACATCGAGAGGTCGGTCAAAGCCGGAACGAAAATCCCCGACTGCCGCATGGAAGGCCCTCTTTTGCATGGCACAAAAATCCACTATAATGGGTTTTACATCTATGCGGGGTTTCGCCGATACGTCCGGAAGCTGCGGAAGGAGAAAGCTCTCCGGAATGGATTCGGAGAAGATGCGGCGTCAGCCGTTCGATGCTGTCTTGGAGCGGGCGGGAAAAGAGACTGGAGACTCGAATTCGTCATGAACATCATTCCTCCAAGGAATCGGGGGCGTTTTCCCGCCGGGCGTCAGGGCATGTCGTGTGGATGAGAAAAGGTTGAAGGTGGAACTTTCGTCTGGCGAATACGTTGGAACGATGACTCGAAGTACCGGTTCATCGATGCGGGAGATGGTCAATGCCGTCACTGTCTGATTCCAAACCGGGCCAGATGGCGGGGCCTCAAGACTTCGGCGGGAGGGGGATGCCGCTTGCTGTCGACGCGGGTGACAAAGCGGTTGGGAATTCGCTATCCGATCATCCAGGCGGGGATGGCGGGGGGAACCACCACCCCGGAACTGGTGGCGGCGGTTTCCGAAGCGGGAGGCCTGGGCACACTGGGGGCGGGATACATGTCCCCGGACCGGATGCGGGAGGCGATCCGGGCGATCCGGAAGCGGACGGACCGCCCCTTTGCCGTCAACCTGTTCATACCGGAACCCTTCGAGGAGGACCGGGACCGGATCGAAAAGGCGCAGAGGCGGTTGGATCGGTTTCGGAGGGAGATGTGCCTCCCCGCCTCCCCGGATCCGGGCAAGTATCGGGAATCCTTCGAGGAACAGATATCCGTCGTGTTGGAGGAGCGGGTGCCGGTGTTCAGCTTCACCTTCGGCGTGCTGCCTTCCGAGTGGGTGGAACGGTTGAAGGGACAGGGGACCGTCCTGATCGGAACGGCCACCACCGTGGAAGAGGGCGCCATACTGGAGGCGAGCGGCGTGGACATGGTGGTGGCCCAGGGAAGCGAGGCCGGAGGCCACCGGGGAACTTTTACGGGTTCGGCGGCAAAGGGGATGGTGGGGCTGATGTCCCTGGTCCCCCAGATGGTGGACCGGATCCGAATTCCCGTGATCGCCGCCGGCGGAATCATGGACGGCCGGGGACTTGCGGCCTCCCTGATGTTGGGGGCGGAGGGCGTCCAGATGGGGACGGCGTTTCTCACCTGTCGGGAGAGCGGGGCCAATTCGGTGTACCGGGATGCGGTCCGAAAGGGGCGGGACGACGGCACCGTCCTTACCCGCTCCTTTTCCGGCAAATATGCCCGGGGCTTGAGAAACCGCTTTGTCTCCGAGATGGAGAAATACGAGGAGGAATGGCCGGACTACCCCGTGCAAAACGCCTTGACGAGGGATATCCGGAGGGAGGCGGCCCGTCGGGGTAATCCCGACCTCATGTCTCTCTGGGCGGGCCAGTCCGCATCGCTGAGCCGCTCCCTTCCGGCGGGGGAATTGGTCCGGAATGTGGTGAGGGAAGCGCAGGACCTGCTGCAGGGAAAACGGTGATCGTTCGGGGTGAAGGGCGTGCGCGGAAGCGGATCCGCCATGCCTTTTTTTTCAGCGGCATGGCACACTCCGGGGGAGAACGGCAGGCGAAGAGCGCGGGTGCGGGGCTGGTGATTGGAAACGGTCGGATTTCCGGCGGGTTGAAAAGTGAACCGATTTTTTTCCGCCGGCGCGGCCCGGACATGCCCTTGAATTTTCCGTTTTCGGCCGCGCTCTTTCAAAAAAAGAAAGGATCCCGTTTTCGGATCCTGCGACGGTTGAAAGGGGCTGGCCATCGACATGGCGAAGCGCCCCGCAGGCCGCTTCGGGCTTTTGACGGCGCGCCGCGGCTGGCCGCCTGGTTTTGCTTTCGTTCCGAAGGGCCGTCCTCCGAAACTGAAATCAACCTTCCCTTGGCGGAAGGCGGGCCCGGCTTTTTTGACCTTACTAATTTTTTATTCCATGGATTTCGGATACCTTCACCGTTTTTTGCTCCCGGAAGGAGCGGGTGGCGGCCTGGGCGATCATCAGGGCGGCTTTGCCGTCTTGGACGGTGACGGCCGGAGGTTGGCCGCTTTGGATGCGCCGAATGAAGTCGACCATCTCCAGAAGATAAGCTTCTCGGAAACGCTCCAGGAACCCCGGCACGATATCCCGCGCTTCCCCCTTGGCGTTCAACAGCACCACATCGTGGTGACGCCGGCTGCCGATGACGAGGGTTCCCTCGGTTCCGACCACTTCGGCTCGGATGTCATAGCCGTACCCCGCGCTGCGGTATCCCTCCACGTCCCCCGCTGCGCCGGAGGCGAAGGTGAGATAGACGAGGGCCTGGTCGATGTCCCCGATCGTTTTCATAAAGCGATTGACGAGAACGGTTCCGTGGGCCGTTACGCTCTCCACTTCCGACCCCATCAGGAAACGGGCGATGTCGAAGTCGTGAATGCACATGTCCATGAAAATCCCGCCGGAGCTCCTGACGTATTTTTCGGGAGGAGCGGCGGGGTCCCGGGTGACTCCTTTGAAATAGACCGGCCGGCCGATGTCTCCCCGCCGGATCCGTTCTTTGGCGTGCGCATAGGCGGGATCAAACCGCCGCATGAACCCGACTTGGCAGAAAACCCCCGTTTGTTCGACGACTTCGATGATCCGGTCCGCCTCGTTCAGGTTGGTAGCCAGGGGTTTTTCCACGAAGATCGCTTTGTTGTGGCGGGCCGCCTCGATGACCAGCGGCGGGTGCGTGTCGCTTGGTGTGGCGATGATCACCGCGTCGATGCCGGGGTCGCTGAAGATGGGATCCGCTTCGGTATGCCAGCGGGGAATCCCCCAATCTTCCGCGATTTTCCGGGCCCGCTCTTCGACGGTGTCCACCACGGCGGAAAGTTCCGCGCCGGGGATGCGATAGGCCAAATTTTCCGCGTGGCGAAAACCCTGTCGGCCGAGTCCCAAAACGGCACAGCGAATCTTTTTCAATTGCATCACCTCGGCAAGGGGGATTTCGGTTTGGCGGTGGATCGGCGGACAACCAATTTCGGTTCAAGGACGATCCGTTCCGATCCGCTGCCTTCGTTTTGAATCGCTTCGATCAGCAGGTTGACCACTTTCACTCCCATGTCGTACATGGGTTGCGCAACGGTCGTCAGGGGGGGATCGACAATGGTGCAAAGGATCGTGTTGTCGAAGCCGACGACGGATATGTCTTCCGGGATGGAATGGCCGGCTTCCTTAAACGCCTGGATTGCCCCGATGGCCAGTTGGTCGTTGGCGGCAAACACCGCCGTGGGCATGGGATCGTGGGAATCGCGCAGAAGCGCTTCGGCGAGCCGGTATCCGCTTTCGACCCCGAAGCCCCCCGGGCGGACCCATTCGGGCCGGTAGGGGATCCCCGCCTCCTGCAGCGCCTCGGCGTACCCCCGCAGCCGTTCGCTGCTGGTGACGATGTTTAAGGGTTCGGTGAACAGGGCGATGTTTCGGTGTCCCAGATCGATCAGGTGTCGGGTGGCCAAATAACCGCCACGGAAATTGTCCACGATCACCCGGATGGATTCGAAACCGGGAATTTCCCGGGAGATGAAGGCGACGGGGATGCCCAACGACTCCAGGTCTTCCCGGCGTGTGTCCGTGTTGCTGGCGGTTGCCAGTATGATTCCGTCCACCCGTTTTTCCCGGAGGGAAAGAAGGTAATCCATTTCCCGACGTGTGTCGTTGTCGGTGTTGCAGATCAGCACATTGTAACCCCATTTGCGGCCGCAGTCTTCCGCTCCCCGCACGATCTCCGAGTAAAAGGGGTTGCTGATGTCGGGGATGAGCAATCCCAGTGTGTACATGCTTTTGCCGCCCAGCGCCGAGGTGATCCGGTTGGGGGCATAGTTCAACTCCCGTATGATACGGAGGACGCGTTCCCGGGTTTGTTCACTCACCCGTCCCCGGTTGTTGATCACCTTGGAAACGGTGGCGATGGAAACGCCGGCTGCTTCCGCGATGTCGTAAATGGTCACTTTTTCGCTGCCTGTCGGGTTTTTTTGCCGTTCCCGCGGTTTCATGTTTCCCACCTTTCAATGCGTCGGATCTTCCGAAAAAGAAACCGCCTTCCGAGTATGAAGTGCACCCCTTAAAGTAGACACAGGAAAACACCCCTGTGAAAATTACTTTAAGGGGTGATTTTCGTGGCAAGAAAAGGACAGAAATTCAAGACATATAGCTTTGAACTGAAAAAGAAGGCAGTGGAAATGAGGCTTCAGGGCATTCCCAAGGCAAAGATTGCTGAAGAGCTGGGGATTCAAGATGTGGGGCGATTAAAGATCTGGATGCGGAAATACCGGGAACAGGGCGATTTTGGGCTAATGGAGCACAGAGGGAGGCGGAAAGAGTACAAGGACCTGGAACGGGAAGTCAAAAGGCTGCGACTGGAGAATGATGTCCTAAAAAAGTGGCTGGAGATTTTGGCAAGG